>JBHGBB010000068.1:0-16735 GCA_041946755.1 bacterium
CTGCCTCGTCATCATTTATTAATTTTTTAATTTCCTCTAATAAAGAGATTATTTTTTGTTCATTCTTCATACCTTTAATGTTTATTCCACTCCCTGCGGGAGATGTTATTAGTCTAAAATATCTTCCTTAAACCAAATATCATTAAATATATTAAGATAAGAAAGTCTATGTAAATAAGTGCTATTGTATAAAAACCAAAATAATTTAAGTTTTAATTTATACATATTATTTAATATTTAAAAATTCATTAACCACCCTGCCGATGGGCGGCGCTAAAGGCGGTTCCGACTTTGACCCGAAAGGAAAATCGGATAATGAAGTGATGCATTTCTGCCAGGAGTTTATGACCGAACTGTTCCGATATATCGGACCGGATACCGATGTTCCGGCAGGAGATATTGGTGTTGGCAGTCGGGAAATCGGATTCCTTTTTGGTCAATATCGGAAGTTAACTCATGAGTTCACCGGGGTTATGACAGGGAAAGGATATAAATGGGGCGGAAGTTTGATTCGAACTGAAGCTACTGGATACGGTACCCTTTATTTTGCCGAAGAGATGCTGAAAACCAGAAAAGATTCGCTTGCCGGGAAAATCTTAACGGTTTCCGGTTCTGGTAATGCGGCGCAGTTTACGGTTGAAAAAGCGTTACAGATGGGCGCGAAAGTAGTCACTCTTTCCGATTCCAATGGATTTATTTATGATCCGGATGGAATCAATCAAGAGAAACTGGCTTATGTCATGGAATTAAAAAATGTTCAGCGCGGTCGGATAAAAGAATATGCCCATATTTTCAAATGCCAATATTTTGAAGGGAAACGGCCTTGGGGAATTAAATGCGATGTTGCGATTCCAGCAGCAACCCAGAATGAAATTAATGGTGAAGATGCGAAAACCTTGGTTAAAAACGGCTGTATTTGCGTAGCAGAAGCTGCCAATATGCCGAGTTATCCGGAAGCGATCGATGTTTATCTCAGTGCGAAGATTCTCTACGGTCCGGGGAAAGCCGCAAATGCCGGCGGTGTTGCGGTGAGTGGATTGGAAATGTCGCAAAACAGTATTCGATATTCGTGGACTAAAGACGAAGTCGATGCGAAACTCCATCAGATAATGAAATCGATCCATGAAACCTGTATGCGATATGGAAAACAGCCGGATGGATATGTTAATTATGTCGACGGTGCGAATATCGGTGGATTTATTAAAGTAGCAGATGCGATGCTTGACCAGGGATTAGTTTAACAATATACAGGATATAAGGTACAAAGTATTCCTATACTTTGTACCTTTTTTATTATCGGTGGTATTGTTCAAATCATATACTGCTAACTTTTGAATCTTTTTATAAGTGCCATTCGTAATCAATAGATAGTACCCAATTATGATTCGAATAGATAATCTCCGGAAATCATATCAAGCGCTGGTTGCAGTAGACGGGATTTCGTTTGCAATCCAACCAGGGGAATGTTTTGGATTATTAGGCCCGAATGGTGCCGGGAAAACCACGACTATCAACCTCTTAACCGGTCTAATCTGCCCCGATTCCGGTACTATCGAAATTAACGGGGCGACTGATCCTACCAGACCAGCGGTGCGGCAACAATTAGGGGTTACTCCGCAATCTCTTGCCATCTATGAAGACTTAACCGGGAAAGAGAACCTGGTATTTTTCGGGAAACTCAACCGGGTATTCGGGAAACAGTTAACCGAAAAAATCGATTGGGCGTTAGCTTTAACCGGATTGACTGATCGGCAGCATAGCCGGGTAAGTACTTATTCCGGTGGCATGAAACGAAGATTGAATCTTGCCTGTTCGCTACTCCACGATCCTCCGGTATTATTGATGGATGAACCTACCGTAGGAGTAGATCCCCAATCGCGGAACCTGGTGTTCGATAATATCGAGAACCTTAAAAAAGCTGGAAGAACGGTTCTCTATACTACCCACTATATGGAAGAAGCGCAACGGTTATGCGACCGGGTGGCAATAATCGATCATGGGAAAATCCTCGCGCTCGATACCGTTCCCAACCTGATTCAGCGATATGGCGGGAAAACTGTGGTCGAAGCAGAGTTTGAGCAGCCGCCTGATATTGCCAAACAATTCCCGGAAATTTGGGATGGTAAACAAATTCGTATTGAAACCGATAACCCGCTGGAAATAGTAACTCCATTGGTCTCATCGCAACAAGGGATGCGGCAGTTAAGAATCGAACCGCCGAGTTTAGAAGATGTATTTCTGAACTTAACCGGCAGGAGGTTGCGCGATTGAAATCCCCGATATTATTAATTGCATTGAAAGATTTAAAAGAGTTAAGCCGATATAAGTTTGCCATGTTCTGGGTGCTGGGCTGGCCGATTATCATGGCAGTATTTTTTGGCATAATCAATTCCGGTATGGGCAAACAAGGGTCGGGTACGATTTCTATCGCGGTGGTTAATGAAGATCAATCGGAGTATGCCGCGAAGTTTATCGATACCTTACAAAAGCGGGAAGTATTGAATATTAAGCCATATGCGATGGATACGGCCGAAAATCTGGTTCGGCGCGGTAAACTGGCAGCATATCTGCGGATTAAACCAGGATTTAGCGATTCGATGGGTATGTATGGCAACCAGAATAGTTTAGAAATCGGAATCGATCCCAGCCGGAAAGCGGAATCGAAATATCTGGAAGGCATGATTATGCAAACCCTGTTTGAAACCATGCAATCGAAATATCAGGATAAAACCAGTATGCGGGATATGATTCAAAAAGGACAGAAATCACTGGATACTAATACTACCATGGATGCGAGCCAGAAACCGGTGTATAAGAAATTTTTTAAAGATTTGGATTCGTTTGTAGTCTCATCGAATGATAGCACTTATCAATCAGGAATGTTTGGCGGGAAGGGCATGAACATGAAATTGGATACCAAACCGGTCCAGCGGGATTATTCTGGAACGCCACGCTCAGCGTTCGATATCACCTTCCCCTCAGCGATTTTATGGGGTATGATCGGCTGCGCATCCAGTTTTGCCATTTCTATTGTCTCTGAACGAAGAAAAGGGACCTATGCTCGGTTACGAACCGCGCCGATTTCTGCCAATCAAATCCTGTTAGGAAAAGGAACGGCATGCTGGCTGGCATGTATAGCCGATATCATCTTTTTATTAGCGCTGGGTATAATTGTATTCCATGTTCGGGTCGGAAATCCGGTATATTTAGGATTAGCCGCGATATGTACCGCATGGTGTTTTGTCGGGGTGATGATGTTTGTTTCGGTATTAGGTAAAACCGAACAGGCGGTTGCCGGTACCGGCTGGGCGCTGTTTATGTTTATGGCGATGTTCGGCGGGGCGATGATTCCGTTAATGTTTATGCCGGGTTGGATGAAACCGATCAGTAATTTCAGTCCGGTAAAATGGAGTATTTATGCTTTAGAAGGCGCTATCTGGCGCGATTTCTCGTTCTCTGAAATGCTGTTTCCCTGCGTGGTATTGATAGGTATCGGATTAATCATGTATCTCATCGGCTGGAGAGTAATCAAGAAATCCAGCTAATCCCGCCACCTATAACGTAGTAGATTCTTTAGTAGGAGCTGAATATTTTCAGCCGTATCTTCACTTTCCAAATTTGCATGTTTATCTTACCAAAACTTTTGGTTGCATATTCCTAAATTGAGTTGTATAGTAATAGCTATATCATTACTCTAGAACTGGAGAACAACAATGAAATATAAATATATATTTAGCGCCATAGGCGTATTATCAATATTTATTATATTAATTGGTTGTAGTAAACCTCCGACCGCAGAACAGCAAAATGCCCGGAAAGAATTAGAGAAAAAAGGAATTGCATACACTACCGAAGCATTCTTTGAGGAAATAAATAAAGGGAATATCGAAAACTTGAATCTATTTTTTAATGCAGGCATGAGTCCTAATGCAGAAAACAAGGGCATGCCCGCACTTCATGCAGCAGTGTTAATCGGAAGAGATGAACCCGTAAAATTATTTCTTGATAAAGGGGCAAAGGTTGATGAAAGAGTAAATGGTGGCATGACGGCACTATTGTTTGCCGCTAAATTAGGGTTTCGCGCCAATCAGATTAACATGCTTATTGCCAAGGGTGCCAATGTTAATGCGAAAACCAATAGTGGAACTGCGGTATTGTTTGCAGTCATTAACAAAGATGTTGAGTCGATTAAAGTATTACTCGCTAATGGCGCCGATGTTAATGCTAAAAGTAACGATGGCAAAACTCCTTTAGCGCTTGCTAAAGAAACGGGTAGCGCTGAAATTGTTAAGCTGCTTCAACAAGCCGGAGCGAAATAATAAAAACAATATATCTATAATTCTCAATATCCATCAATATCGTACCTAACCTTTGGGTGACCACTCTATCTTCGATCAATAGACACCGGTTTTATCCTGAAGTCTTTCCTTGTCGGGTTTAATAACGCTACTGAATGCAATCGGAATATAGATTAAGTTGAATTAAGCTCAAATTGGGCTTAATTCAACCTAAATTAGGTGCTTGAACTTTTGACCAAATGGTCAAAAGTTAAGGTTTTATTGAAAATATTATGGTTATATCACTATGTTGAATTTTTCTCAATTTGAGAAAAATTCAACATAGTGGATTACAATAAGGGAATGCAACCCGAATTGGTCGGACCAATTCGGGTTATAATCCGCTATGAGATGGTTGCCAGAACCTGATTTTCAATCCGCCTAAGGTGGAATAAATCCATGATATAATATTGAGTTTCTGGTAGTGTCTAAAAAAGAAATCGGGCTGAAATTTTTCAGCCCCTACCTTAAAAAATGAAATCATTTTTACTCAAACACCTGTCTACTTATCAAAGATGGTTGGTCAGTAAATATTTGCCAATCATCCTTGCCGGGATTGGTATCATTTTAACTTTACCTTCGTTAGGTATTGGACTATTGTTCGACGACTATGTCCAACGGGAATTGATACTCGGTAAATATCATAAGTCGCCGGAGATTCCATCAATTTATGGGATGTTTACCATGCTTGATGGTAATCCGGTTCGAACCAAAGCGATTATGGATGCCGGGGATATCCCCTGGTGGACTTATTTAGGGTTGCGGTCAACCTTTCTGCGGCCGATTACCGAATTAACTCACGGGCTTGATTACCAGTTATGGCCGAATGCTCCTTGGCTGATGCATCTACAGAGTCTACTCTGGTTCGGAGCAATAATCTGGATAATCACCTTACTCTACCGCCGGATTATTAAAGTAAAATGGATTGCCGGACTAGCGGCATTCCTATTTGCTATCGACCGGGCGCATGGGATGCCGGTAGCCTGGATTGCGAATCGGAATGTTCTCCTCTGTATGTTTTTCGGTGGATTAACCTTATTAGCGCATGATAAATGGCGCAAAGATGGTTGGCAACCCGGTGCGATATTAGGGCCATTAAGTTTAGCGCTCGGTCTTTTAGCTGGAGAAGCATCATTAGCGGTCGCCGCATATCTTATTGCCTATCTTTTGTTTATCGACCAAGATAAAATCAAATCGCGAATTATCGGAATTTTACCCTATGCAGTCATTATTATTATCTGGGGAATAAGTTATCATCTATTAGGCTATGGCACTTATGGTATGGGTGCTTATCTCGATCCTAGTCGGGAAACCAGCGCGTTTATTCGGGCTATTATCGAACGAGCCCCAATCCTGTTACTCGGCCAATTCGCTGAACCGCCGCCGGATTTATATGGCGCCGATGTATATAAATTATTCCCGCATGGTGAACTGATCATATGGCTGGTTGCGGTACTTGTTCTGGTTATTATCTCGCTGATTCTATTACCGCTGTTTAAAAAAGATAATGTAGTTCGATTCTGGACAGTAGGGATGCTGTTATCCATCATTCCGGTCTGCGCTACCTTTCCCAGCAACCGGTTATTATTCTTTGTCAGTATCGGTGCATTTGGCATCATCGCTCAGTTCTTCGCTGCCTGGCTCGATACTCCGAAATCCAATCTACCGAGAAAGTCGATTACGACGAAAAGTATGGGAATTGTAGCAATCTTTTTTATCATTATCCATCTGATACTATCGCCGATCGTGCTGCCTATAAACACGGTTAGTTTTGCGCTCTATCATAAGGTATATATAAGTGATCCGGCATTATCGATGCCGTTTGATGAGAAGATTAAAAATAAAACGGTGGTTATTCTCAATCCGCCATCAGCATTCTGGGGCATGATGGCTACTAAAGTCCGCGATTATTATCAGCAACCCAACCCGGCTCGAATCTATGCCTTAGCTTCCGGCATATTACCTCTAACGCTGACCCGAATCGATAACCAGACATTCGATATCGAAAATAACCTGGGATTGATGCAGTTAACCTTCGATCAGGTCTTACGCGGTCCATCCCAACCGATGCATGTTGGAGAGCAGATAGTATTACCCGGCATGACTGTTGAAGTTCGAGCGATAGCTGATGGTTGGCAGCCGGCAACCGCCCGGTTTAAATTCCCAGTACCGTTAGATAATCCGGAGGTATTGTTATTAGTCTGGAAAAACGGGAAGTATGTACCGTATACTCCGCCAGCGATAGGGGAGTCGGAATTGTTACCGAAGATAAGATAAAAGCAGTCTGAAGTCTTGCGTCCGAAGTTCATAGTCTATAAACTTAAGACTCAGGACTTAGGACTTAGGACTTGATTACATCAATATTATACTTTTTTAGTTTGTATCCCAATTGCCGGGGAGTTAATCCGAGCAACCGCGCCGCACGCGCTTGAACTCCACCGCATTTAACCATCGCCGCTGTAACCTGGTCTTTTTCGATATCTTCAACTGTTTTGGTTAAAGTACCTTTGGATACCAATGTAGGAATAGATGGGATATCGATATGTACCTGAATCTGGGTAGGTAACTCTGTCGGCTGGATGATATCGGTTCGCGCTTGTACTACCAGCCGTTCGATACAATTCTCTAGTTCCCGAACATTCCCAGGCCAGGAGTATTGTTCCAGCAGTTTTAAGGTTTCCGGTGCTATTTGCACCTGTTTGCCATAATCGAGATTGAACCGGGCTAGAAAGTTTTCGACTAATGCCGGGATATCTTCTTTCCGGTCGCGTAACGGTGGGATAAATATCGGAACCACGTTCAGCCGATAATATAAATCTTCCCGAAATTGTTTCTGCTGCATGGCTAATTCCAAATCCCGGTTGGTAGCAGTGATAATCCGAACATCTACCGAATAGGTTTTGGTTCCGCCGACTCGCTCAAACTTCTTCTCCTGCAATACCCGGAGCAGTTTCACCTGAATCGATAACGAAATATCGCCGATTTCATCGAGAAAAATGGTTCCGCCGTCAGCGAGTTCGAATCGTCCGGGTTTGGCGCGAATTGCACCGGTAAACGCTCCTTTCTCATGGCCGAATAATTCCGATTCTAGCAGCGTTTCCGGTAATGCGGCACAAGAGAATTTAATAAACGGCTGTTCAGCCCGGGGACTATGATAATGAATCGCATGGGCAATCAATTCTTTCCCGGTACCGGATTCGCCCCGAAGTAAAATCGTTACTTTACTCTGGCTGACTTGTTCGACTAAGGCAAATACCTCCTGCATCCGTTTACTGGTCCCGATAACATGTTCGAGTTTATATTTTGATTTCAGCTCCTGCCGCAACGCCAGGTTGGTTTCAATCAGGTTCCGTTTCGATTCGGTAAACATTCGGTTCAGTTTAACCGCTTGACCAATCAATGAAGCGACTACTGATAGAATCCGGATATCTTCCTCTAGATTAACATTCTTATCGGTGAATAACCGGTCAGCACTGAGTACTCCCAGCGTTTCTCCGGTAACTTTTACCGGAACACAGAGAAACGAAATATTCTGCCGAGAGATATCTCCCCGAGACTGGGTTTTATCGGTAAACATCGGTTCAGTCCCGATATTCGGGATAACTACCGGCTCCCCGGTTTGTAGTACTTTCCCGGTAATTCCTTCCCCAATCCGATACCGGCCGCGGGCGATCGCTTCTTTCGATAATCCATGGGCAACTTCAATCGCCAGTTCTCCGGTGCGGTCATCCAGCAAGGTTAACGTCCCGCGTGTCATCCCAAGCGTAGTCGCCAGCACCTCCATAACCTTCTGGCAGGAAGATTTCAAATCCAGCGATTTCGCTAACTCGCGACTGATTTCATATAACGCGGTTAACTCTTGTATTTTCCGTTCTAGTGAGGATTGATTTGACATAATGACGTAGGATAACTAAAAATTCAGTAGCTGCTGAAAAACGATGGATTCTTTTCGGTACCTATCAGCAATCTGTTTTAATCAACGTTAATCGGTATTAAGTATTTAAATAGCTTCAGCATCAATTTCTCCGGTACGAATCCGGATTATCTTTTCCAGCGGATAGATAAAGATTTTACCATCGCCGATCCGGCCGGTACGCGCTGCGGTAGCTATCGATTCGACTACCCGGTCGACATCTTCATCTTTAACAATAATTTCTAATTTCACTTTCGGCAGGAAATCGACGGTATATTCCGACCCGCGATATAGTTCAGTATGCCCTTTCTGCCGGCCGAACCCTTTTACTTCGGAAATGGTCATCCCGGTAATCCCGATATCCGCTAACGCTTCTTTTACATCTTCCAACTTAAACGGCTTGATAATACATTCTACTTTTTTCATAGGATACCCCTTCTTTATTTCTCCTCGATTTTCATCATTTCAATCCGATAATCTTTCCCTTCAAATGGGATTACCCGGCACATCTCGACTAACCGGGAGATAATCCGGTTCCCAATCTGATCTTTCAATTCCGCCCGATCTTTATTTGAGGTAACTATCGTGGTTTTCTTGTTTTCATACCGATAATTGATAATGGCATACAGCCGGTCATTCACCCAGCCGCTGGTCTTTTCGGCGCCGAGATCATCCAGAACCAATATCCCGGTATCGCGTACCCGGTCGATTAATTCCCATTGTTGAGATTCATCCTGGCTGTTATATGAAGCGCGGAGTTCATCGAGAAGCGTAATGATATTATAAAACACGCCGGCATATTGTTTCTGAATGAGCTCGATCAGTATTGCTACCGCTAAATGGGTTTTCCCGGTACCGGTTTCGCCCATAAAGAGTAACCCATTTCCCTGCGGCTGATATTCAGCCACATATTTTTTCGCGGTTTCTAGAACCCGTTTCCGGGAAGCGGTATTAGATTTAAAATTACTGAAATCTTTCTGTTCGTACATCGGCGGAATCTTTGCGGCAATGAGGTTGGAAACGATACCCGCCTGGATTTTACAATCGCAATCTTTAACGCCATTAGGGGTAATGATATTGCCATACCCATCGCATTTATCGCAACCGATCGGAGGAATCTCTTTAGGGATCATAGTGATTTACCGAAAAACCGAAACATATAATAACCGAAAAACATTAAAAAGTATCTTTCCGTTTTTTGGTTTTTCCGGTTTTGGGTTTCTTATCCTTTTTTATAGGTGCATAGAGTTGTTTGAAAATATAATTCAGACTTCGGATATTATTCTGTTTCGCTTTTTCGAACGCGGCTTTAATCTTGCTGATTTCGAAATTCGATTCCAGCTCTTTCAAATCCGATAGAATAATATCGTTCATTTTCATGCCGCATAAATCGAAATACCAATGCATGATCTGGCTAAACGTGGTGCCATCTTCAAGTTTCACCTGGTCCGGAACATGGTCATACCGGAGCGATACCGATTCCGGTGCACCGAGCGTTCCTCCATCGGCATATGGTATCTTTTCCGGCGATATCGGAGTCGATATCGGAACCCGGATTTTTAAATATACCGGTTCCAAATCATTCTCCGGTAGATAACATTCAATATACTGCAAATTTCGCAATGATTCAAGTAGCTGTCGAACCCGTTCCGATGCAATTCCGGTCATCTGCGCAATCCGGGCAACCGATTCTTTAAACAAATCCGGCTGCGGGTTGGCGATACAATCCAACTCGATCAGTTTCTTGAACACCAGCCAGGCATCGAGCCCAAGTTGGTCAACCAGTTTCTGCGGTAACCCGCTGAACTCGATCCATCGAGGGAAATTTATCATAGGTACCAAGTACTAAGTACCAAGTACCAAATATATTGTTTTTCGTACCTGATACTTATCCTTTAACACTGCCGATGGTTAATCCTTTAATAAAATATTTCTGCATAAATAAGAAGACGATGATTATCGGTACCGCGGCAACTACCGCGCCGGCCATCCGAATCCCATAATCTAATCCATGTTCTTGCATCTGCTGCAAAATTGCCAATCCTACCTGGAGCGTATACATCTTTTCGCTCTTCAGAATAATCAATGGCCAGAGGAAATTATTCCAGTTCCCGACGAAAACGAAGATACCAAGCACTGCTAATACCGGTTTGCATAACGGTAAAATAATCCGCCAGAATAATCCAAACTCGGTACAACCATCAATTCTGCCGGCCTCTTCCAAATCGGACGGCAGACTCTGGATATATTGTTTCATTAAGAAGATACCGAACACTCCTGACATTGAAGGCAGAATCAATGCGAAATAGCTATCCAGCCAATTCAGATTAATCATCATTAAAAAGAGCGGTACCAGCGTTACCTGACCGGGAACCATCATGGTGGAAATAATCATCCAGAATAAGAATTTATTTCCAGGGAATTTACGTTTTGCAAACGCATACCCGGATAAAGAGTCGAAAAATAAATCGAAACAGGTAATGACGCTCGCTAAAAATAGCGAGTTCAAAAACCAGCGGACGATGATTCCGATTTGGTATTCCGCGATTGATTTCGGCAGCCAGTTAGCTAAGGTGCTGCCGGTACTAGCAATCGGGATTTTGGAATAGTCATAGAGCCGGCCGAAGTTCTCGAAAGTGAATCCGCGTAGGCTTATTTCCGGCGGCATTTTCAGCAGCATATCTTTCTGGGTGAACGCGGTCAACAGCATCCATAATACCGGTATGAACGATACAATTGCCCAGGTAACTAATAATAGATATACCGGAATCACTAAAATCGCTGACCGCTTGGTTAAAATCTTCTCTTGAGTATCAATATCTTCAACCGCCATAAATAATGCAGTCCGCAGTCCAAAGTCTTTAGTCTTAAGTGTGAAACTTAGGACTTAGGACTTAAGCCTTAGGACTGTTTTTTAGTATTCTACATCGCTTTTCAAAAACTTAAACTGGATTACTGCAACGGTAACGACCATAGCAAATAATACCAGCGCTTGCGCCGATGCTAACCCGAACTCGAAATGCTCAAATCCAGTCTGATAGATTAACATGACTAACGGAGTCGTCGAATATCCCGGCCCGCCACCGGTCATGATATAAATATTGGTAAACACCTGGAACGACCCGATAGTTCCCATAACTAAAAGATATAATATCGTTGGACGAAGCAGCGGAACCGTAATGGTCCACCATCGTTTAATGGCACCGGCACCATCGATCATTGCCGATTCATGCATCTCTTTTGGCACCCGGCCCATAGCTGCTAGAAAGAGAATTACTCCGCCACCCGGTGCCATGAGGATACCGGATAGCATGATCGAATATAATGCAATCGCCGGATTTATCAGCCAATCGACTTGATGGTCTTTCCGGATCGATGAACAGTATACTTGTAACGGCGAGAAAATAATTTTCTGGACGATTATTCCTAATATCCCGGCGACGATTGCGATACTGATAATACTAATGATATAAAGAATAACTTTCTGTGCGGCAGAGAAGTGTAGATTCGACGGTCGCTCAGGATTCTTCCTTTTACAAATCAGATATACGAATCCTCGGACTAACATTGACCCGAATAAATAGGTTAATCCTACAAAAATAATAATTGACACCAGCCAGGGGATGGTAAATATGGTGGTATCAACCGAATTCTTTAATATAGGGAATGGAGCGATTAGACTGAAAAATCCATTAATCACCATATTAAACAATCCGAACGTGGGATCATAAATCCATTTCCAAATCATGGCGATTAATACCGCACCGATTACTCCCGGCAGATAATATGCCGACCGGAAGAATGCCCGAGTCCTGGGACCTAACGGATTGATGATACTAGCTAAAATGAGGGCAACGAGGATACCTTCCGGCACCATGATACAGGTATAGGCAAAGGTATTCGGAATAGCATATTTCCAGAATACTTCACTGGTAAATACTTTATAGAAATTGGTTAATCCAACCCAGCTGCTGCCGGTAACACTGAATTTCTGGAAGGCTAAGATGATCGAATAAGCTACCGGCATGAGCATAAACACGGTGAATACTAATAGGCTGGGAGTGATAAAGAGATACGACCAGAAATGTTTCCGAATCAGTTTTTTAGGGTTCGGCTCTCGCAATAATAGAGTCAGGATAGTAACGATAATAGCCACGATGATAAAAATCGCGATAAACGCCATCATCTGCCGCGGAGTCAATCGCGGGACTTTACTTTCTTTTTGCAGTGTCCGTTCTTTTTGATATTGGGTAAGGATGGTATTCGCTTCCCGGTTGGCATCTTCCAACGCTTTATCCAGCGGTTTTTCTAACAGCATCGCGTTCTGAATCTGCCGTTGGATAATATCATCCATCTTCTGTCCTTCCGGATGGAATGCCGGCATTAATACATTCTGGAATGCTTTATAGAGAATTGCGAAATCCGGGTCATTACCATAAATATTACCAATCGATTTACGGATGGGTAACGTTCCGGAATGATAATTTATTTTCTGCGCTTCATCAGATAACGCCAGCGCTTTCGCTAACTCAACGCAGATCGCCCGTTTCTTAGAGTCTTTCTGTTTGAACACTACCCAATTCCCGACTCCGGGAGATGCGGTCGTAATTTTCCCTTCTTTCCCAATCGGAGTAACCGCAGCCGCAAAATTAAGCTTCTTCCAATTCTGGCGTACCGCTTCCGGGTCTTTATCATCGATTTTCTTATTCCGCTTTTTAAGTGCGATAATTGCCCATTCTCCTTGGAACGACGCGGCTAACGGCCGTTTATCGCTCATAAACGCATCCCAGACCGTACCGGACGGGTCTAATCCCCCGGCGTTGGGTAACGCACATTTATATTTATATTCTAAATCGATTAGTTTCTGGACTCCGGATTTAAATGGTTTGCTGGTAACGGTGCAAACCGTAATATCGTCATTAAAAAACCTACCGCCATCGCTATACATTACTCCCCAGGCTTCACCGGTACCTGACATAATCCCGAATCCGATTCCATAGACATCGGTTTTCCCATCGCCATCACGGTCGAAGGTAAGCTTTTGCATGGTAGCAACGAACTCTTCATAGGTCCAGATACCATCTTTCGGGAGCGGTACTCCCCGCTCTTTAAAGATATCGGTGTTTAAGATAGTAATATAGACGGTAGAATACCAGGGGAAGGCATAGGTTTTCCCTTCAAACTGGCATACTTTGAGCGGTTGGTCCATGATATCCGCTCGTTCTTCCGGGGTAAGATATGCATCCAGCGGTTCAAGCACATCCTGCAAGACATAGGCGGGTTTCATTGCCGAACCGCAGACATCCGGATAATTACTCCCAGCAACCGCGACATCGAGTTTCTGCCCGCCACGCTGCCAGGATAATCGGGTGAACTCAATTTTTACATTCGGATATCTTTTCTCGAAGGTTGAGAAAGTACTATACTGCCAGGCTTCGATTTCTTTCGCCCGCGGGAAATTCCAGACTTCGATAATCATCTTCTGGTCATTGTTTTTGCCGGAGAGATTCAACCAGGCGCAGCTAAGGAGAGTGATTGCTGCGAAAGATAATAATGCCGTTAAACCGATAAATTTTTTATGGGTTGTGAGAAAACGTTGCATAAGCAAGATATTATACAACACCTAACGATTCTTAGGGAAATGTTTATCGAGAGAATGGAATGTTTTTAAGTAAACGATAAACGGTATGAATGCAAATGAAAAAACGGAAGAACAGATTAACCAACCTAAACTCATTTTAAATTTAGCATTTAGCATATAATCCGCCTTAGGCGGATTAAATTTGCAATGCTAATTTTGCATTTTGAAATGAGTTTAGTACTCTATCCCTTTGCGGGGTTTAACGCCGAGGTCGGCCGGATGTTTGATCGCTTTCATTTCGGTAACATAGTCGGCGATAGCGATAATCTCTTTCGGAGCGTTACGACCGGTGATAACCAGTTCGATTTTTTCCGGCCGGTTCTTAATGAGGTTGATAACCCGGGGGATGGAAGCGACTTTTAAATCCATGGCGTTATTGAGTTCATCGAGGATAACCAAATCATATTTCCCGGATTGCCATTCGGAGTCCAGCCAATCGAGAGTTTTGGCTATCTCTTCGGTAGCGATCGGGAAATTCTGTTCATATTCCGGGGTATGGAACAGCCAGCCTTTATAATGGTTAACGCAAACCAATTCCGGTTTCGGCCGCAGTTGCCGTAATGAAGCGTTCTCTCCGGAGGTTTCCGCATTCGGTTTCAGGAATTGGAGGATTAACACCTTTTTATGGGCGCCTATTGCCCGAACCGCTAACCCATAAGCACAAGTGGTTTTCCCTTTCCCATCACCGGTATATATATGAACCAATCCTTTTGCCATAATGTAGTATTCCTTTTATATATTAGTATACCTAAGTATCCTTATGAAATTCTAAGTATACTAAATGCTCTTAAAGTATACTAAGGATTGTAAGGTTTATCAATAACCAGACGATTTTCGATGGTTTCTTGAAGATGAAATATCTTTTCTGGATTCCCGCATGCGCGGGAATGACATTGGGCGGGTGCCTGTCATCCCAAAACATTCCGCATATCATCCCTGCGTATTCTGCTTGTCATTCCTAAGCACTCTGCATGTCATCCCTGAGCGCTCCGCATACTATTCCTGTGCACCTCGCCTGTCATTCCTAAGCGCGCCACCTGTCATCCCTGCACATTCCGCATACCATCCCTGTGCGCTCCGCATATCATTCCTGAGCGCTCCGCATGTCATCCCTGCGAAGGCAGGGATCCATTATTCTATCAAATCGTAGTATAAATCTTTCCATTCCGGATTTACTTCTTCAATCAGGTTAATTTTCCATTGTCGTTTCCATTTTTTTAATGCATTTCTCGCGCCAGATAGCATTTCGAATATCTTCAAATGATTCATAATACACCAGGGTATGCACCTGATATTTTTTCGTAAATCCTTTAATAATATCGGTTTTATGCTCTTCAACTCGGCGGATAAGACTATTGGTTACCCCGGTATATAAGGTTCCATTTCTTTTACTGGCAAGGAGATAAACATAATAGGTGCGCATAGAACATTACTGGATACCTACCGTCGCAGGGATGACACAAGAATGGTCGGGAGGTCATTCCTCTACACCTAATGTTATTTCCGCATACGCAGGAATAACATTAGGAGAACCGCGCTTACCTTGCCAGTCATTCCTGCGAAAGCAGGAATCCAAGTCGTTAATTCAGAGATGTCGGTTTATTAAAAATATCAATTAACTTGAATCCCCAAGTTTACGAGACTCTTTTATCCGATTGAAATAGGTATATCCTTTATAGACCGCAATGATATAGAGAACGAAAATAATCGGAGAAATGACCGTATTAAAGATGAGCGAGGCGATTAACCTAAAAGAAAAGATAGATTTAGCTAATATCTGCAAAATAGTGAAAGCGGTCAAGAGATTATAAATTATCCCGATAAACTTAGCGACAATATTCAATCCACAAAATACGATACTAATCGGTTTTTTGCATAAGAGAAGTATATTACCCAATATTCCGAAAGTTATTCTCCCAAATCCGCTGATTAAAGCTAATAAGAGCGGAGAAAATAATGAGGTAAAGAGAGCTCCTTCAGCGGTCGAGGATCGTGCGAATAACAAGAGTATGCTAATAATAGCTATTCCGCTCCATAAGCATAAGATTAAATCGATAATCGCCATGATTTGAACGAATATTGGCATTCGATTTGGTTGCGGAGCCGAGTTCGAAGTTAATGTCGCATTCATATTTCTTTTCCTTTCTTTCATTATTAATTAGTTCTGGATTCATAATGTTTCGTTAATCATATTGCGAATTGAGATTTAAGTCAATTAAAAACATAGGCATGTCACGTGGTCTTAGGTGATGGAGACAGTGGCAGTGGTTAGGAGCAGGATATGATTATTACCTGAAAAGGAGTATATTCAATAAAAACAGCTGCTGATTCAGCCTGAGAAACGGCAAAAAATCAGATTGGCAGGCTGCCAATCTGATTCCGGGTTGATTTCATTCAGGTTAGCTTACCATCAAGATTTCCTTCACCCTATCTCTATGCCCTAAACCTAATGCCGTTTTAAATCAATTCAAAATCATACTATTTTACGGTTTGGCATGGAGTAGGGATGAACGAGATATTATCTCGTTCATCCCTACTCCGGTAGAAGATGGATTGCTCCCAGCGGTTCGATAACGAAAATGTAATGGGTATGGGTGGGGTAGGAGTAAGGCTGATCCGATCAGCCTTACTCCCATTTCGGTGAAACTTGGCGTTTTGTTAACTTAATGTTTGGATATCAGATACCAGTTTCTCGCTACCGGCTATTAGTTTCTAATAATTTTTTTTCCCTAGCTACTATCTACTAGCTACTAGCTACTAGTTTCATCATTTTCCCAATATATCGCCCGGGCTGACAGTTCCGTTCGTCGGGTCGTAGATAACTCCGGCTTTATCATCGTTTAA
>JBHGBB010000069.1:0-16573 GCA_041946755.1 bacterium
AGGTTCTTCAGTTGGATTTAAAAATGCAGTGTAGTTTTTAAATGCCAATCTGGTTCCAATCATTCGAGCCATACCCATTTCATTTATATTAGTGGTGGATTTCATGAAGCCACTGTTCCGACTGATACTGCCGGAAGAATAGCTACATTAACCGATGGCATTTTTGCTGTTAATGGAGTTACGGTAGTCAATGCTGATTATGGGGAAGGAGCACCGGATTTGATACTTGAATATCCATTTACTCGATCCTATGACATTTCTACGGTTCGAGTTTTTGCCGGTCATAATGGAGATGGTTCCCGTGGTTGGATAAATGTTAAGGTTGAAGTAAACCAAGGTTCTGGATATTCTACTTTGGTAAATAATCTTAAGACCGGACCCTATTTTCAAGCTGTTTCTACTGCAAATATGGTTTCGGTAGTGCAATTATCAGACGATGCAGGTCCGGCAGCGAGTAATGTCAGTAAAATAAAATTTAGTTTCTATTGTGTTACTCATAACGATAAAATGGTATTCACTCCTTATGATGACAATACTACAGCGGGTAATTATCCAAACCAAGGAACGATTACTAAAGAAATCGATGTTTTTGGTGTCCCGACTCCATTAACGTTATCTGAAAATACCGTTACTATTTCTGTCGGTGGTTCAAAAATCATCAGCGCGAGTGGAGGACTTGCTCCATATAGCTGGTCATTCAGTACATCGGTATCGCAATTAACTACCTCAATTGGATATATCAATACCGGAAGCGGTTCTATTGTAACGTTTACATCAACAGATACCGGAGAAGCAATTTTATTCTGCTCGGATAATGATACTCCATCATCGACAATCAATGTCAGGTTTATTGTAATACCGACTTCGGCTCCTATATTCCCGGAACCAACCTCGAAATCCCTAATTCGACCAGTACCGAACAATTCGATATCAACTAAAAGTAAAACCCCGAATCGGATGAGCTGGGAGTTGTTTGAATAAACAAATTATTATACTTCAATAAAAAGGGTGATCTCTCAAGATTACATGCAAAAAGAGAATTCACCCTTTTTTATTTATCCCAAATTACATAACCTACTTCTCTATGCTATTATTATAATCACTAAAAATAATCTTAATTGAGGTATATTCAATGGGGTATTTGACACTAAATGTTTTTATTATCAACATTGGGATTTTATTATTTTTCAGTCTATTAGGCTGTAATTCTCAGCCGCCAAATGGTTCTTTGCCTACAACGCAAAATACCATAACCATAACCGTAAACAATGGGCCGCGTGAAGGAGATAAAAACGCCGAAGAAGAATCGCGATTGAATCTTGCCTTATTCAATAAACGATATCCGAATATCAGAGTTAAAATGAGTAGCTGGCAGTTTACCCCGGAAACTTTCTTAACGAAAATGGCGGGAGGCACTTGCACCGATGTCGTTGGTATGTATGCCACTGAAGGAATCGGAGTAGCCGAGAAAAATCTAGCGCTGGATTTAACTGACCGGATTAAAACTTGGGATGCATATCCTGATTTAAATCCGGCTATTCTAGCTCCTTATACGGTAAATAATCGATATTATGGAATACCGGCAGGTCCATATAGCGGATATATTATGGGATTGTTTTATAATAAGAAATTGTTTAAAGCTGCTGGTATAGTCGATAAAAAAGGGGAAGCGAAACCGCCGGAAACCTGGGAAGAATTTGTGACCGGTGCTGTTAAATTAACCGACCAGAAAAAGAATATTTCCGGATTTGGGATTTGTGCCGCTACCGGTGCTGCCGGCTGGTATTATTTAAATTGGGTTTGGCAAGCGGGTGGCGATTTCGAGCGGAAACAAGGCGATAAATGGGTAGCGGTGTTTAATGAACCGCCGGCTGTTAAAGCATTACAGTTTCTAAAAGATTTACGATGGAAGTACCAGGTACTACAGCCGAATTTCTTGATTGATAACGAAGAAGCGTTTAAGGTATTCGCGGCTGACCAAATTGCTATGGCGTTTATGACTCCCGAATGGATACCAATCCTGGTAGAAAAATATGGAGTAGATATCAACAATATCGGGGTAACCATCCTACCGGCAGGACCTGCCGGTCGCGTTAACCAAATGGGAGGCGGATATGCCATCATCAATCCTACCATTAGCCAAGAGAAACACGATGCCTGTTGGAAGTATATCACCTTCGCGCATGATACTGAAGCGTTTGAAGCAATCACCAAACTTCGGAAAGAACAAGGTCGCATGGTTGGAATCCCACAACTTTGCGCATATCAAGGAGAACGGAAAAAGATATATGACCAGATATTAGACAAATATCGGAATATCCCTATATATGAACGCTTCCGGGATGAAGCGAGCAAATATGTTAAAGCAGAACCGCCATTCTACTGCCAGCAGTTATATAGTGAAGCATTAAGTCCGGCAGTTCAAGCGGTATTAACTGATAAAAACGCTGATCCGAAAAAACTACTTGACGAAAAAGTAACCATGTTTCAAACCCGGTTTCTTGACACTATCAAACCATTAAAATAATAGTGCAGTGTATTGCATGAACAATCCGGTTCTACGAGTTATAAGAAAAAAAGGAACAAGCATCGCTTTTCTCATTCCCGCCCTACTCTTTTTTACCCTCTTTAGTTGGTACCCTATTCTTCGAGGATTTATTATCAGCTTTCAGCAATATGCAATTAGGACTGATATCCCACCGCAATTTGTCGGCTGGGATAATTTCCGATTGGTTCTAAACGACCCCTTATTCTGGATTGCCTGGAGAAATGTTATTTATTTTGTAGTGTTAGGCTTAATATTAGGATATTTTGTCCCCATCATACTCGCTATCGCCATGAATGAGATGCGTCATTTACGAGGATACTTTCGCATCGCATTCTATTTACCGTCGATTCTTCCTATGGTAGTAGTTGCTATCATGTGGCGATGGTTTTATGACCCAGGAAACGGTCTAGTCAACCTGGCATTAAATTTTCTACATCTTCCAACGAGTCAATGGTTATTAAGTGAAAAGACCGCTATGCTAAGTCTGGTAATCATGGCTACTTGGCAAGGTGCGGGAGCTACTACTATCATTTATCTTGCCGGACTCCAAGGAATACCGGAAGAATTATATGAAGCTGCAGAAATCGATGGCGCGTCTATAAAACAGCGGATGATCCATATCACCATTCCGCAAATCCGAGCAGTAATGCTAATTATGTTATTACTCCAGATAATTGGAACCTTTCAGGTTTTTGGTGAACCCTTGATTATGACTAAAGGGGGACCGAATAATGCTACCTTGACCATCATGCTGCTGATTTATCGTTATGCGTTTACCTATGTCCAATTCGGAGCTGCAGCGGCGATAAGTTTATGTTTATTTATCGTTTTATTAGGATTAACCATACTCTATTTCCGGCTTACCAAACGATTTCAGGTAGAATAAGATGAATACATTTTTACCAGATAAACTTCAAACGAGTAAAGGGAGGACGATTATTTCCGATGCTGATTATAAACATAATCGAGTTAAACTCGGATATTGGCTCGTTTTTGCTATATTATTAATTTTATCAATTACCACGGTATTCCCATTACTTTGGGGTTGGTTTAGCGGATTCAAATCAGATGCTGAGCTTATCGCTACACCGCCAACGTTATTTCCGAAACTATGGAAACCGGATAATTATCGCGATGCCTGGCAGCAGATAAATTTTTATCGCTATTTTAGTAATACCCTCATTTTAGCATTCGGATGCTGGTTAATCCCGTTAGTAGTCAGCGCTCTCGCTGCATTCTCTCTATCGAAACTTAATCCGCCATTGGGGAAATCCATACTGCTATTATTTTTAAGTACCTTAATGGTTCCTTTCACCTCGATTCTTATCCCGATGTATATAACGATGAAAGGTATCCCGTTATTGCATATTAATTTATTGGATACTTATTGGGCAATTATTTTACCCTCAGGAGTAAATGCTTTCTTTATCTTTTTATTAAAAGGGTTTTTTGATGATATTCCAAACGATTTAATTGCGGCCGCGAGAATCGATGGTGCTTCCGAATTCCGGATCTTTCTTCAGTTGATACTTCCCTTAAGTAAACCGGTACTGGTAGTATTAACCATCTTTTCTTTTATGGGAACCTGGAATAGTTTTCTCTGGCCGTTAATTGTATTATCTACTCCGGAAATATACCCGATCATGGTCAAACTGTATGATTTCCAATTAACCAGTTCTATTCCTTGGCGGGTGATTCTAGCGGCATTATTTATCGCTTGTACACCGCCAATACTTATTTTCGCCTTTTTCCAGAAACAGATTATGCGGGGTATTACTTTTGCGGGGCTAAAAGGTTAGCTTATGCTAGTAGATGATTTTGTTGGAATATACTGGAGTCAGGATTATTCCGGTGCTGGAGTGTTATGGGCTAAAGCTTTATTCATCTCTTGCACTAGATCAGCCGCAGAGATAAACGATTCAAGTCGCGATATTTCCTTCCCATTACTATCCAAGAAAATAATTAGCGGAACGCGAAAAACATTATAGGGTGATGCCTGTTCCGGACTCTTATCTACCTGAACATGCGCAGAAACAAATTTATCGCCCCATTTCACTACGGTTGGGTCGGTCCAGGTTTCTTTAATCATTTTTTGCGCATCTACTGCTTTTTCGGTAGAGAAAAATAGAAGGATAGCTTTTCCCGAGGTTTTTGCTATCGATTGTGCTTCCGATGGAGAACTCGCCGACCAATTAAACTCGGTACTCGAAATGGTAATAAATCTAACGGCATCGGCAACAATGTACAATTCTCCACCGGTCCAATAATTCGATAACTGAATCCTCCCAATGGTATCAAAATCATAAATGCCTAAATCGATACACCATTTACCCTCAGAACTCATTTGACTTCGTACTAATGTAACTGAATTGGCACCATAAAATATAGTATATTGCGCATCTCGAGCGTATGCAGCCGGATTTACCCAGGCTTGTACCCGATATCTTCCGGGAATCAGGTTAGCAGTCCAAGTAACGGTTTTCGAACCATCGCCTTTCGTCGTATACAATTTATCCGGACCATAGATTTCACCCCAATTACTGGTCATCCAGGAATATGATGGTGATACAATACAGCCGGGATCGCTATTATCGACGATAACCTCGGCGGCGAATATTTGCAACGGTAGTATTAGAAAAGCCAATATTATGAAATCATAATGCAGATATCGATTATTTATAAACTTTTTCATATAAATTCTTCCTTTTAATAACATTAAAATAATATATTATTATACCAGAGTATAAACCTATAACGCATTATTTGTCAACTATAAATCGACATTTTTAAGGTCAAACCAAATCCAACTTGGGATATTGCCTTCCAAGTAATAATTACAAAATCTACCAAAATGTCTCAATTATTTATGTTACTGGAGACATTTACAATGAGTATCGGTATGTTACGATTCTTGATATCAGATTATCTTAATTAATTATTTCGGGATCAGTTTGGCAGCCTGCCAATTTGATTTCGATATCGATTTCTCCAAATCTATTCTACTTAAAGCCCGGAATTACAGTGTCTTTTCCTATCAGGGAAAAGATTTACCGGTAGCACTATACCCTCCCCTCACTCTAAACCAAGTATAAACTCAAGACCTGACTGTTTTATCCAATTTCAATATCAACCGCGTAGCCGGCTACTAATAAAACCATTCACATCACCGCTAGCTTCTTTATTTGCACCTGTTCTCTTCCCTTCTTATTTAAGAGAGAGGAGCAAGCAATAACTCACTGCTTGCTCCTCTCTCCGCTTTGAATATACTTTAAAACAATGCTAAATTTATCCTATCGAATACTATCGATTAATCAACCACGACTCCGGATCAACGGCTTTTCCATCTTTCCGAATTTCGAAATAGAGTTGCGGACCGATTAATGAACCGGTATCGCCAACTGATCCTATCGTCTGTTGGCGTGTGACATCATGCCCTTTACTAACAAACATTTCCTTGAGATGTGCATAGGTAGTCCAATATTGTTTTCCATGGTCAATGATTATCATATTGCCATATCCTGCCAACCAATCAGCGAAAATGACTTTACCAGCATGCACTGCCTCTACTGGCGTATCAACTGATGCACGAATCGATATGCCGGTTAATACAACCTCACTCTCTCCCCCGGGTACCTTCTGTCGCCCAAAGTGGTTGATGATTTTACCTTCACTCACCGGCCAGATTAATCGGTTTTTCAATGCTGAAAATGGTTCTCCATTATAGGTATAGTCTACGGTAGGAACCGATTGCCGTCGTAGTTCTGTGATTATTGATTCCAATTTCTGTGCCGCTTCTTTTAATTCCGTAATCGTTTTATCATACGTCGTGCGATCATTTCGTACTTTCGACAGAAACGCGGTCTTATTCGACTGTTCGTTGAGATATGCTTGTTTCGTTCGTAACAATTCCTGCTGTTGGATCCGTTCGCTTCGGTCCAGTTCGGATAAATCGAATTGCTGTTTTTGGATTTTTTTCGATTCTAAATTAGTGAGTAAAATATATCTCGCGTCGGTATATGCCATAACCCGATTATACCGGTATCGAAGTAAAATATCCGCATAATTCTGACCGGTAAATAATATCCGCCAGAAACTATATTTCCCGCTAAAATACACCCGACGTAATCGTTTTGATAAGTAATCCTTATATTGGGCGAGTCGAGATTGGGTAGAGAGCAATTCCTGGGTTAAAACCGCCGATTTCTTTTCATTTTCCTGCAAATTCTTGATAGTGATGATCAACTCGCGCTCTTTAACGTGTAATCGCTGATTGATCGCATCAAGTTGCTGTAATAATTTCTTTTCGGTTTTTTTGGTTTCATTCTTTTTTGCTTCAGTCGCCTTAATCGTATCCTGAATCCGTTTCAATTCTTTTACCGTATCCTGAAGGGATTGCGGATACACCGCTGTCATCGTACCGAGTGCTAAATACCAACCACTGAGGATAATCAATAAAATACCTTTATAAAATCGCATCTTATACCCGTAAATAGCGACGTAATGAGATTAACGCTCCCAGGCAGCCTAATACCATTCCACCGATAACCAAACCTAAAATAAATGGATAGGTTAGAAAGGCTACGGCACCTATTTTCACCAGTGTTAAATTATATATCAAATAGAGAATTGATAACGACACGATCGCACCGATTAACCCGTGAACCAGTCCTTCCAAAATCAACGGACCGCGAACTATCCAATCGGTAGCTCCGACTAATTTCATCACTTCGATTTCATCTTTACGATTGATAATAGTTAATCGAATCGTATTAGAAATAATAAATAAAGTCGCACTTACTACTACCCCACCGATAATAAACGCAAAAAACTGGATCACTTTTAAGAACTGCGATAATCGGTCGACCCATTCCTGACCATAATCAACCGAATCGACAATCGGCATCTGGAGAATCTTTTCCGCAACTTCTTCCAATTTCTCTTTCGAAAACGCCGTCTGGGTTCTTACTTCCAAAGTATCCGGCAATGGATTTACCCCGAGTAATTGGATTTCCCGTTTAACTTCAGGGTCTTGAGTGAATTCGGTTAAGGCTTTATCTTTCGGCAAATACGTTACCTGCGATACCCCCGAAATGGCATGAATATCATGGACTAATTGTTCAATTTGTTTGGGTTCATAAGTATCATTTAAAAAGACTATAATCGCTACTTCTTTTCCAAATGCAGTCCGGAGCTGATCCAAATTGGAGATAACCCAAAAGAAGATACCGCATACGCTCAGAACCACCGCTATCGTGAATACGGTAATGATACTCATGGTGATGCTGCGTTCGATGCTTAACCAAGCTTCTTGAAAGAAATATTTTATTAACCGAAGTTTCATACGCGAGTATCTCACCTGTTTATTAGGGATTTGACGGAATCGGTTTCGGAATGAGTAATTTACCCTGATCCAGCGTTAGCAATCGCTTTTTAATTTCCGGAAACGGGTCCGGTGCATGAGTAGCCCAAATTAACGTTGTCCCTTTCTGATTCGATTCTACGAGGAGTCGAATAATATCCTGGGTAGTTTGTGTATCGAGATGGGCAGTAGGTTCATCCGCTAGAATAATCGACGGTTCATAAATTAATGCCCGGGCAATGCGGAGCCGTTGTTGTTCACCACGGGATAAATTCGCCGGATATACTTCTGCACGTGATGATAAACTGACTTTATCCAGCATCTCGAATACCCGACGCCGGCTTTCTTGTTCACCAATACCTAATACCTGAAGGACAAATGCTAAATTCTCATAAACGGTTTTGGTTCTTAATAATTTAAACTCCTGGAATATAACGCCTATCCGGCGCCGTAAATAAGGCACTTCCCACCATTTCAGTTCACCTAAGTTCCTGCCGAAAACCACTACTTCTCCTTTGGTCGGCAGCTCATACCGATTGATTAAATGTAATAAGGTGGTTTTCCCCGAACCATTAGCGCCATCGAGTAAAATGAATTCGCCTTTTGTAATCATCAGGTTAATTTCTGATAATGCAGTGGTATCCGGTGGAAATATTTTGGTTACATTATGGAATGCTATCATCGCTTACCTTGCAACAAATATTGGAAATATATTTTATTCGATAATATCTCCGCGTTATTTATTTATTGACTACCCTAACTATAATTATCATATCGTACTATCCTATGAACTGTAAACCTTTATCGGGAATACTAAAGATATCTCTTGAGTCTAATTGCAAGTAAATTTATCAGGCAAGATAATAATCGATTATGAAAAATAATTGTTATTAGCCGGATTTTTCATAGCTTTTTAGAATAGTCTGGGTTATTCCCTCGGCAGTCAGTCCATATTTCTTAAGCAGAATCGATCGAGCACCATGTGGCGGAAATTCATCCGGAATACCAATCGGAATCAATTTGACTCCATACTCATGAAGCTGTTCCAAGCATTCAGCAACAGCACTGCCGAATCCACCTTGCAGAACATTTTCTTCCACCGTAATCACCGTTGAAACGGTATGCGCTAATTGCTTAATTAAGTCCTGATCCAGCGGTTTAATGAAGCGCATATTGACTACCGTCGCATTGATACCTGCTTGTTCTAAATTATCAGCTGCAGTTAATGATGGATATACCATCGTTCCGATAGCTAGAATAGCGATATCTTTCCCTGACCGTAATATTTCTGCTTTTCCTATCGGTAGTATTTCCAGGTTCAGAGTTCGAATTTCGGTTTCAGGATTAAGATTATGGATTTTATCTCGCGGATATCGCACGGCAATCGGCCCTTCAGTATAGGCGACTGCGGTAGCCAGCATAGCTTGTAGTTCAACTTCATCCTTGGGAACCATAATCGTCATCCTTGGTATCATCCGCATATAACTGATATCAAAAATCCCCTGATGAGTCATGCCATCGCCACCAACCAATCCCGCCCGGTCGATAGCAAAGATAATCGGCGCATTCTGAATCCCGACATCATGAATGAGTTGATCAAACGCTCGCTGAAGAAAAGTAGAATATAACGCTACTACTGGCCGCAATCCTTTAATAGCTAAACCTGCGGCAAACGTTACCGCATGCTGTTCAGCAATCCCAACATCATAAAACCGATCCGGATACGCAACCGCGAATTTCTTAAGCCCGGTACCTGAAGCCATTGCAGCTGTTATCGCCACAATCTTCTGATTTTCTTTCGCCAACTCGGTTATGGTATCGGCAAATACATCGGTATATGATTTAAATCCATCTTCATTGAATTCACCGGTATCGACATCAAACGACGGCGCTCCATGCCAGACCACCGGATTCTGTTCTGCCGGTGCATATCCTTTCCCCTTTTTGGTTACGATATGCATCAGAATCGGGCCTTTAAAATCTTTTATCTTTTTGAAGGTATCGATTAATACCGGAAGATTATTTCCTTCTATTGGTCCTACGAACCGGAATCCTAACTCTTCAAACAGCACTCCTTTTGAAATCAATCCCTTTACAAACTCTTCCAATCGCCGTTTCAAAAAGATCATGGTATCACCAACCGCCGGGATTTTCTTCATAAATTCGGTAACTTTTTTCTGGGCGATATTATAATGCTGATCCGTGATAATCCGGTTTAAATAAGCCGAAATCCCGCCGACATTAGGCGAAATCGACATTTCATTATCGTTCAGGATAACAATCAGGTCTTTTTTTAAATGCCCGGCGTTATTCAACGCTTCATACGCCATCCCACCAGTCATACCGCCATCACCGATAATAGCGATAACGGCATAATCCTGTTTCATCGCATCCCGGGCACAAGCGATCCCTAACGCTGCTGAAATACTGGCACTCGCATGACCGCTGGTAATAACATCATATTCACTTTCTTCCCGATGAGGGAAACCGCATAATCCACCAAACTGCCGCAACGTCGTAAATGCCTGATATCTGCCGGTGAGTAACTTATGGGTGTATGCTTGATGTCCGACATCCCAAATAATCTGGTCTTTGGGCGCGTTAAATACATAATGTAACGCTATCGTTAATTCTACGGTACCCAAACTCGATGCTAGATGCCCACCCGTTTCTGCAACGGTATTGATTATCTTTTCTCGAACCTGCTGACCCAATGATTCCAGTTCGGGTAATGTATACGATTTAATATCTTGCGGTGATTGTATTTCTGATAGTGCTTTAGCCATAAATACCAAGAGTTAATTGATTCTATTCGCCACTAATCCAGCAATAGCTTTCAGCAGCGCTGCTCGTTTTCCAAAAGGTTTTAAATTGGTATCAACATCGGTTAATAATCGTTCGACTCTTCGTCTTGATTCTTCCAATCCATAAACACTGGGATACGTTGCTTTCCCTCGAGCACGATCTCGTTTCCCAATCTTTTTCAACTGGGTACGATTATCCATTTCATCCAGAATATCATCCGTAATCTGAAACATTAATCCCAGACTATTCCCGAATTTGGTTAATAAATCCAATTTCGGATTCGATACTGAGGTTAATATTGCACCTAACCGAACCGCATGGCAAATTAATGCGCCGGTTTTATGCGTATGAATATAATGTAATGTATCCGAATTAATCTTTTTATTTTCCGATTCCAGATCCACTATCTGCCCCCCAACCATACCAGCATAACCGCTTGCGATACCCAGTTCCACTATAACCTGACTGATAATAGCATCAGCAATCCGATATTTCTTCCGGCTTTTAGCAATGAAATCAAATGCTGCCAGTAATAATGCGTTACCGGCAAGAATCGCGGTTGCTTCTCCGAACACTTTATGATTGGTAGGTTTACCCCGCCGGTAATCATCGTTATCCATTGATGGTAAATCGTCATGAATCAATGAGTACGTATGAATTAATTCTAATGCTGCTGCAGTAGGAATTACGTTATTAATATTAGTCACAGATATTTCAGCCGTCGCTATAGTTAAAATCGGTCTAATCCGCTTTCCACCGGCAAAAACACTATATCGCATCGCACGATATATTTCCGGCGGATAGGATTTTACCGATAATAGATTCTGATCGAGATATTGATTGATTATCTGGGTTTTACTATTAAGATATTGTTCAAGGTTCATAAAGATACTTTACGATATTTACACGGAGTTATGCTTTTCTTCATTGAATAATCCCGAATCTTGTTCGTCGCTAAACGCAGTCTCTTTAAATTCTCCAGATTCGGTTTTTATCAACTTTGTAATTCGTTGTTCCGCCTCATTCAACTTCTGACTACAGAATTTTGATAAGCGAATACCTTCTTCAAATAAGGCGATTGACTGTTCTAATGAAATATCACTCTTCTCTAATTGCGATACGATTTCTTCTAGTCGCTTTATCGCCTCTTCAAATTTCATTTCTTTTCGATCTTTTTTAGATTCTACCATGTGTAATCTCCTTACTGATTAAGGTATGATTTCCTCGACTTTTCCGGTAAATTTACCTTCCGACAACTGCACCACAACTTTATCTCCTCGACCGAGTTGGCTACTCGACCGAATAATCCGATTATCCGATACGCGATAACTAATGCTATATCCTCGTGCAAGAATAGATAATGGACTTAATACTTCCAGCTTCTCGGTTTTAGCAACTAACTCCTGACGTAGCAATTGATTTCGATGTATTATTATATCATGCAGTGTTCGCTCCGAAGCCTTAATCCGTTCCTGGCATATTTTAAGCTTTTGTACTGGACTGATTTTCTGTAACTGATTGGATATACTCTGAATATTATTCCGAGTAAGTTCCGTTTGATATTTTATTTGAGTATGTATCTGACTGGTAATATTATCAAGATATAATACCCACCGGTTTATTTGTTCAAACGGTCTTGCTAAAACCGGTCTATCGGACAATTGTTGCGTTTTGGCTTTTAAAACATCCAATTTTTTTTCTATTATCGAGCGCAAGAATCGAGATACCTGTTCGATTTTATCAACTACTTCTATTTTGTTTTTTACTACCAATTCCGCTGCTGCTGAAGGAGTCGGAGCCCGCAAATCGGCAACAAAATCACTTATCGTATAATCGATTTCATGACCTACTGCCGAAATAATCGGTATAGTCGAGGCAAAAATTGCCCGGGCAACCACTTCTTCATTAAACGGCCATAAATCTTCTAACGAACCTCCACCACGCGCTAAAATTATAACATCATAATTACCCAGTTTATTCAAGTCAGTTATCGCAGTAGCGATTTGCCCGGCAGCCTCTTTTCCCTGCACTAATACTGGATAAATAACCACATGAACATTGGCAAATCGACGGTTGAGGATATGTAAAATATCTCGAATCGCTGCTCCGGTAGGTGATGTTACTACCACTATCCGCTGCGGATATAATGGAATGGGTTTCTTATATTTTATATCGAATAATCCTTCTTGGAGTAGCCGGTTTTTTAGCTGTTCAAATGCTTTTTGCAGTGCACCGACTCCAAGCGGTTCAGCAGTTTCGATGATTAATTGATATTCACCGCGAGGAGTAAAAACATCGATATGCCCGCGAGCAACGATATGCTGCCCATCTTCCAGAGAAAAACCAATCGACTTTAATACCCCTTTGAAGATAACACTACCGAGTAGACTCTGCGCATCTTTTAATTTAAAATAGGCATGACCGGAAGTCGAAACCCGGAAATTACTGACTTCCCCTTCAACCCAGATATCACCGAAATTCGATTCCAGCTGCTCTTTAATCTTATAAGTTAGTTCACTTACCGAATATGGTTTTTTGGTTGCGGTAATAGGCAATGCAGTATGATGAATATCGCGATTATCTGATAAGCTGTTTTCGGACATAAACGGCTAGATATAAATGTGTTATAACCACTTGGTTTTATTTTGGATTACTTCCAATCGATAAACGAATAATATTGTTTGCTTTCCCGGTATTTTCATCGAGAGAAACAACTATTGCATGGAGTTTGACATTATCGGTAGCAACTTCATGTGTCACTGGTAATTGAGTCAAAAACATTTTTAAAATAATCTCTTTTTTTACCCCAATTACTGAATCATGCGGACCGGTCATGCCAACATCGGTTATATATGCAGTTCCTTTAGGTAAGATACGTTCATCAGCAGTTTGCACATGGGTATGGGTGCCCAACACTGCGCTAACTTCACCATCCAAATACCAACCCATAGCGACTTTTTCCGAAGTAGCTTCGGCATGCATATCGATAATAATTAGATTGGTTTGTTGTTTTAATCGGGCTAATTCCCGTTTTATTACTTGAAATGGACAATCGACACAATTCAAATAAACCCGACCGACCAATTGAACGACAGCAATACGATATTTCTCTTGAATCGTAAAGATACCCGAACCATAACCCGGCGCGCCTAGCGGGAGATTCAGCGGTCGAATAAGCCGCGGTTCGGTATCCATAATCGGAATCAATTCTTTTTTATGCCAAATATGATTCCCACCCGTGAGTACATCTAGTTGTGCAGCTAATAATTCTTTAACCAGGTCCGGAGTCAATCCTTTTCCCGCGGCTGCATTTTCTGCATTGGCGATACAAAAATCGATCGCATACTTATCGCGTAACTTAGGAACAATCGCTTTTACGATATCCCGCCCCGGTCGTCCAAAAATATCTCCAATAAAAAGAATATTCATAAACCTATACTATATTTAAACATTTTATTCTATAACATGGATTTATTTCGCGTATTCTACGGCTCGGATTTCTCTAACTACCGTAACTTTAATTTGTCCCGGATATTGTAATTCTTTTTCAATCTGTTTACTAATATCCCGCGCTAATTTAGCTGACCCGATATCATTCACCTGTTCCGGTTCGACCATAACCCGAATTTCCCGACCGGCTTGTAATGCATAGGCTTTCGCTACACCGGAAAATGAATCCGCTATCTCTTCCAATTTTTCCAAGCGTTTCACATATCCTTCCAATGTTTCCCGTCGTGCTCCGGGTCGCGAACTGGAAATTGCATCTGCTGCCTGGACGATAATTGATTCGATCGTCTGCTGGTCTACTTCACCATGATGACCAAGGATGCCGGAAATGATTGCCGGCTTTTCATTATATTTCCGGGCTAATTCCGCACCGATATTCGCATGCGGCCCTTCTACTTCATGATCAACCGCTTTACCAATATCATGTAACAATCCTGCACGTTTACAGCTAGCTGGGTCTATGCCTAATTCCGAGCACATTACTCCAGCCAACCACGCTACTTCTTTACTATGCTGTAACACATTTTGGCCATAACTACTTCGATATTTTAAGCGCCCTAATAAATTTACCAATTCCGGATGGAGATCATGTACCCCGGTATCAAATGCAGTTTGTTTACCGGCTTCATGGATGGTTTCTGCTATTTCATGTTTTACCTTTTCAACTACCTCTTCAATTCGCGCCGGATGAATTCTTCCATCGCTAATCAACCGTTCCAGTGCGACTTTAGCGATTTCTCGACGAATAGGATCGAAACTGGATAAAACTACGGCTTCCGGGGTATCATCAACAATCAGTGTTACACCGGTTGCTGATTCTAATGCCCGAATATTTCTTCCTTCTCGTCCGATAATTCTACCTTTCGTTTCTTCATTCGGTAATTCAACTACCGATACCGTTGTTTCTGCAGTATGATCTGACGCGGTTTTCTGAATCGCCAAGGTAATGATTTCTCTAGCTTTTTTCTCTGCGGTCTCTCGCGCTTCATTTTCAATATTTCGAATCAACATTGCAGCATCACCACGTATTTCTGATTCCAAGGTGGTTAATAAGAGTTTCTTGGCTTGTTCTACCGTTAATCCTGATACTTGCTCTAATTTCCGTTTTTGCTCTTCTAATGCTAAAGATAATTGCCGCTCTTTTTCACTTAATTTCCGATCGCGGTTGGTCAAATCTTTTTCTTTATCACTTATTTCGCGGTCTTTTTTATCAAAGGTTTCCATCCGGCGGTTTAAAGTGGTTTCTCGATCATTTAATCGTCGTTCAAGTCCATCGAGTTTCGATTTGCGTTCATTCGCTTCGCGTTCAAATTTGGTTCGAGCATCAAGCATCTTTTCTTTAGCTTCCAGCAATGCTGCTTCACGCTTTACTTCAGCCTCTTTTTCTGCTTCGCGAATAATTTCTTCTGCCAGTTTTTTTGCTGATGCAATCCGGCTTTCAGCAGATATTTTTCTTAAATAATAGCCGGATAACAATCCTATCGCGATAGCCACCACCCCGATAATCACCCATGCATAGGGACCTATAGCTTGAATAAAACCCATAAGTATAAACTACCTCCTTTTTAGAAAATGCAATATACTATTCTGATATTTATAGTATTTATTATAGTATTTAAATTATTAATACTTGATTATGAAAAATTATATTTTACTGAAGAGTAAGAGGTGAGATAAATCGATTTTCTATTTGCAAGAAATCCCTATCTAGAGTATACTGAATAGCACAGTTTATCCCTTGGAGGTGATGCTTAATGACAAAAGTCCATTTTTTTGCTACCCAGGCAGTGGGCGAGAAAACCCAAATTTGGAATCTTCTCGAGTTGCTTAATACCTGGCTTGAAAAGCATCCTAATATTAAAATTACTAACATTCTCCAAAGCATGACTAGTTATACGGATTCCATATACGTTTTCATTTCAATTTGGTATGAGGAATCCTGATACATATAGATTTATCGCTTATTTACAAATAGAATAAACTCAACCTCTAAACAGGAAATGTTGTTCCATTTATGCCAATATTTCCTGTTTCACTCTTCTTTTCAAAGAAACTTATTATCAAACCATCACCAATGCTAGATTATACGGGATTATTTTTTCCCTTTTTTACCAATCCAACTCATTAACGACCGTAACCGAGCACCTACATCTTCAATCTGATGCTTAGCTTGTTCTCTACCTAAAGCATTATATACTGGTTTCCCAGCGCGGTTCTCTAAAATCCATTCTCGGGCAAATTCGCCACTTTGAATTTCAGTGAGTATCTTTTTCATCTCTTTCTTGGTTTCTTCGTTGATGACGCGCGGGCCGGCAGTATAGTCGCCGTGCTCGGCGGTGTCGCTGACCGAATAG
>JBHGBB010000007.1:0-40313 GCA_041946755.1 bacterium
ACTCTTTTAAAATCAATAGCAAAAGCAGATTTGCTATTAGCAAATCTGCTTTTTCTTGCCGATACCTTAAAAGCAAATACGCTTTAGGCGTATTTGCTCTGATACTCCAATTAACCTTAAGAGCATCAATAGAATACATATTAAATGCAAATATTTTATGATTTTATAGCAGGTTGAGGTGTCTATTATATAGAGAAGTGCTATAATCATTGAATTAATTTATGAATAAAACAATAATTTTTTTCACCATTGTTTATTTATTTGGTATCACATTAGCAGGTTATAGTATTGCTCTAGAACGGCATTTACTGCTATTTGCTCCGTTGAGTGAAGGGAACCAAACTGTTATATTGGAAGTGTTACCTAATGGAGAAATCCGTGATACCTACCAGCGATTGACAACTGGATATGGATCAGGCCAAGCGGGCGTGAGTCCTGACCAGCAGAATATCCTTATTCCAGCAGCAAATACGACCATGCAATACCGGATTTCTCCTACGGGTATGGTTAGTCGATTAACCACCTATGAGCATCTCGGTCGAAATGGTTATTCAGTAAATTATCATCCAAACGGTAAAATGGTTATCTTTACCACCAACAGCATCTATTCAGTTCGTAATGATGGATTACTGGAATGGATCAATCCGGCTCCAACTTGCGATCCCCGCTGGATAAATCCGTGTAGAAATATGTTGGTTGAAAACGGCCCGATAAAAACCATCAATGTAGATTCTATTGACACTATTGCTATGACTATAAATACCACTCAAAACATTAACATCAAAGGTGATTTTGAGGATGCAGCGTTTACTCCGGACGGTAATCAAGTCTTGATTTGTAAAACTCCTACCACTGGGGAAACGCCGTCAGATATCGATATTTTTTCAATATTACCGAATGATACATTGGACACAGTCGCTCAACATATCGATATTCCTGGTCAAGATGGTGCATCAAGTATCGCTATATCTCCTGATGGACAATATGCTTATGTGGTATTATGGAATAATACGATAGTGACTTTATCGCATGATTCTACCGGGGGATGGTTTGATACCGGAATTCGATTAACCTTGTATTTACCTTGGCGGATAAGGCGAGCGCCGGATTATAATCTGGTATTATTAGATTATCAGGTCACTAATTCAGGCTACTATTTAGGCACCTATTTTATGCAACCGGATGGAACCTTAACTCCTTCCGGATATACCTTTCCATTTCAAGAGAAAATAGGTGATGTTTTCGTCGATTTGGTTTTCGCATATCCACCCGGGGTTACGGAAGTTGAGTCTGACCATTGGCAGTTGTATAACTAGAAGACAGAGGGCAGAAGTCAGAAGTAAGAAAAACCGGAAACTAAAAAGCAGATTGCTCAATAGACAATTTCTTTTTTATATCTTTTCATAAAGCTTAATTCTTTGAAGGAAGTTTTAAGAATTCATCTTCATTTGGCTGGTAAGTAACAGCAACCGTATGGGTACCAGCAGGAAGAGTAAATATTAGTTTCCCGGTATCCGGATGATAATTCCAGTCGGAGATTCGACTCTTCGATAACTTACCAGCTTTCTGCAGGATTCCATCAATATAAATCTCTTTCGGTTCACCCAACGGAGGGATTTCGATTTTCGCATCTTTTTCTACTGCAAACTGTATCTCCGCCTGGTTCTTATCAATTGCCGCCAGCATGGTTACCGGAGTTGATGCCTGAAACATCGACATCCCAAACATTTTCACCTGCTGCCCATCTAATAATATCAATCGATTAATGTTTCCGGTAGTTCCCATTCCGATAATCGCTCCTCTACCGGTAAAAGAATATCCCTGATATCCTAAAGTATTCGACCCGGTATCCCGGGATAAAAGATAATGATATACTTGTTTGGATACCTGAATCGTTCCCCCGAACCAATCTCCGGTACTCATCGGAGTTATGTTCATAACCGAGGTATTTATCGCCGGGGATACATATAATGCTATCAGCCCGCTCATCATCTGCTTTTTAGTACTCGGCTGGGTAGCGATATATTCCGGAACCCCAAATTGGGAGATATCAATCGAATCGAGTTTGGTATCCAACCGCGGATATACCGATACATGATATTGGTCTGGGAATGAATTCGGGTCTTTTCGTTCCGGAACTGGAGTAAATCCGGAGGATAAGGTATATCCTAACGGTTCCGGATTCAGGAATTGGATATCCAATTTCGCTTTCTTCCCAACAACCTCTACCAGTTTCCGGTCTTTATCAACCGAGAAAGGATATATCGAATGGAAAAGCCAATCATATCGTACCGGCTGTCTGCTATCCAAGTTATCATAGACTAAATAGAGATTCTTATCCAGCGCAAAGATATTCCGAATATATCTTGATATCCGACCCTGATATATCTCCGGACTAGAAGCATCTCCTTCAAAATAAGCCATATCGCCAAGCGATAAATACCGGTTTAGTTTCCCATCAGCGCCGGGAGTATATATCGTCTGACCATAGCCATCAGCTAAAAGCGTATTATGCGCTTTAGTCTGAATCGTCCAGCCGAGATGATGGGGACTGCCATAATAGTTCCCTTTTCCGACATCATAATACCCGGAATCGATTAAGAGTGGGTCTCCAAGTCCATATAGGATAAAACTGTTCTGGTCCGGATGCGCATGTCCGGCTCGCCGGCCTAAATAGGGCCCGGATTTTAACGCGAGCATCGTTTCATCCGGGCTGGTTATATCCGAATGATATATCGCAATCCCGGAATCGCGAAATACCGCTGTAGTCGGTTTATTAGAAAGCGCGGTGGTCGGTAAACCCGGGTCGTCCCATAGATAGTTATATACCAACCAATTCTTAACCGGGGATTTGATTACCTCTTTTGCATACCATTGCGCTAGATTATCCTGATACCGGCTCGCTAGTCGCAACATAATCAGGGCATCGAATTCGCTTGGCGGTCGGATTTGGCTATCGCCAAACGGTACCCCGAATCCGAGTGGCGGATGCGCATAGATTTTATATCTGGCCGTCTGCTGCAGCCAGGGATAAGCATATAAATCTAATCCGGTAGCGCTTTCCAAACAATCGAGCCATTGGAAAACGAAAAATAAGGTGTATGACCAATAACTAATCCCTTCATGCCAATCTCCATCCTGTCCCCCTAAACAGAGAAACGCACCGCAATATAACTGCTGGGTATAATCTACCCAGGATTTAGCTGCCGGAACTTCGTTATATACCGCTAAGCCGCCAATACCTAATGCTGAAGCGCAGAACCAAGGATGGTTATTGGTCGGGTCAGCATTCAATGGATTTAAGAACGATGCCATCTGGGTTGCCCGGTTAATAATGCAATCCCGAATCTGTTGCCGCTCAGCTGGAGTCAAATAATCATAGAGCCAGTCATACCCGAGACTAAGGCTATAGAGCAGCGCTTGCGCCGCATGATCGCAGCTCCTAACACTGGTTGACCCATTAACATCCCATTTCGATACTGCCAGCATAATCCGTTTTGCAATCGCCGCGGATGCAGTATCACCACTCAATAGATAATCGAAAGCACTTAAGATAATATGATTTTGGGCCGCACCACTCCGGTCGCCCATAATCTTCCAATAATCATAATTCCAGATACCGTTTGGATATGGTTCCGGCTCTTGCGGTATAAAATCGGTTGAATTGGTATGCACATAAGTATCGATCGCATTCCAACCCTCTTTTTTAATCGTTTCTTTTTCTATCCGATACCTCTTTAATAGCTCCGGAGTCAGATAGAGATAGGGATGCGGTCTATTGAGTTTCTCCGGTAGTTTGAATGGCATAAAAGCCCGGGATTTATCATTAATCAAAAACGAAATCGGTGGCGTATATCCGACCTGATTATTCTTCTGATATTGTAATCGGGCATACCATCTGCCGGAATCTAACAGGATACCCGGAGTGAAATAGGTTTGCGATACACTATCTTCTGTAACAGAAGTAAACATAGAATTCTGCGAATATTGCACCGTATACGCGTTAACACCCGGGATTTGCTGCCAATTGAAAAACGGCGGATTGGCATTAGCTATTTCCCCATTTTTCGGCCAGAGGAATGAGACCTGGTCTGCTGCTATGGATGGCAGATTTTCAGCCCCTACTTTAGGTTTCTTATCTACCAAAACCTCGCTGGTTTCTAGTTCCATTCCGGAATTTAGCTGCCCGCGAGTATGGAAACTGAATTCTATCGCTTTAATTTCAACCTTCGGTGCTAATATAATATAATCGAACGTGCGGAAATCATCTCGCGTTAAGGTTAGCTGATGCCATTCATTGGGAGTAGGCCGATGTAAGATAACGAAATATACCTTATTTTTTTGCGCTAGTAGCGCAAACTGTATATAGAGTATTTCCCGGTCGCTGCGAACCCGGTATCGAAACGTAAAACTGGTTTTATCTTTTATCTCCAACTCCAGCTTCTTTTGGATAACCAATTGGTCATACTCTTTTTTAGCCGATTTAACTGCTTTCCACCCCGATTCTGATTGGATTACCGCTGTTTCTGGAGATACCGGTTTCCAGGAGCTTTTAGCCAAGACTAATGTTGGGATAATAGCGAAACAAATAAAAATGAATAGCTTTTTTTTCATATATAGAGACATCTCGAAAGACTAGAGATGTTAAGCTCTTATAAAGGATATTAGTTTCATCATCTAGCAAATCAAATATTCGCTAAATTCGCTGAATTCGCGGTGATCTAACCGTTTAATTATTCTTGCAGAAACTTATCCGTTTTCGTAACAATATCTTTCAACGCTACTTCCGCTTTCTTCTGATTCAAGAACACCAAATCGAGTTCCGGTCGTAGAATAGTCTGGATAAACTCGTTATATTTAGTCATTCTCGGTGCCGGTTCCGCATAAGATAACGCATCGATAAACAGCTTGATATGTTCCGGTGGCGGATTGCAATATACCGTAGATAATCCGATCGTCTTTAATGCCGGAACCGAATTCTTTTTCGCCCCGGTAATCGCCATAACCTTTTCTGAAGAATAGAATTTCATAAATTCCCAGGTTTCATTCGGATGTTTCGATTGAAGCCACATACAGTTCGCTTCCGCCTGCAATCGCGATGCCCGGCCTTGTTTCCCTTTAGGAAACGGGCAGATATCCCAAGCAAAATCTTTAATCTTAGCCAATTCGACTACTTGATAGGTTCTACCGACCATCATAGCAATCTGGCCGGTAGCAAATAGATTCTCGCCCTGGACTCCAGCCCGATCCCGCATCTGTTCCTGCGTCGGACAAGCTTTATATTTTGTCTCGATATCTGCAACGAATTTTAAACTCGCGATACTCTCTTGAGTATTCAAGGTGCAATGTTTTAAGTCGGGACTGAATACTTTCACTCCATTACTTTGCGAAACCAACAAGAAATCGGGGCGCAGACAACCGAATTGGTCGGGTTTCTTATCACCATCAATATCCTTGGTCAACTTCTTCGCTGCAGTTAAGAAATCATCCCAAGTCCAGTTCTCGTTCGGATAAGAGAGTTTAGCAGCATCAAATAAACTCTTGTTATAGTACAGCGCATCGGTATCGAACTGCACCGGCATTCCATAAATACTATTGCCATATTTGAATGCGTTAGTTACCTCCGGAAAATAAAGATTCAAATCCAGATTATCGGCATTAATCAATGGGATTAAATCGGCAATCGCTCCTTTTTCTACTAATGGAGTCATATTTTCATCATTCCATAAAAAAACATCCGGAGCATCACCTCCGGCTAGCATAATCAGCAGTTTCTGCAAACCGCTGGTTGAAGTCTCGATTTTTAAATCGATGTTCGGATATGCCTGTTCGAACTTCTGTTCGATCTGCTGTAGATACTTCTGCTGTTCCGGCATAGTCTCATAGGTCAGATACCTGACTTTTACTTTTGACCCACTTTTTTCCGAAGGATTACCACATCCAAAACAAGACAATATGATTAAAATTAACAATAGGTTAAATGCTCTTATCATAGTTTATATTTCTCACAAAGGATGCAAAGCGAACCCCAAACTCGCCAAGAAGACTGGTATTAGATAATTCTTTGCGCACTTAGCGCTATCTTTGCGGTCATTGCGAGAACCTTTTTCTATTTTGGTAGAAATATGGTTAACGTTTCATTCCGCATTTCTAATTCGCCAATCGGAACATAATTCGCTTCTACCGCTTGCCGAATCGGTCGAATCTGCCCGGTCTGCTGCCCGCGATTCGGGTCGATATTAAGCATAATCAATTTAACCTGTTTATTTTCTATCAGATTCGCCATCTGCGCAATCCAATCCATGGTTTTCGGGTTCCCTTCCCGATATCGAATATAATTGGCATATTTCATATACCATACAAATTGTTCAGAAAACTCACCGACAATCTTCCGTTCAGCTAAAAACGCAAAATAAGGCGGGGCAAAAATCATATCGTCCGGCTGGGTATAATGCTGGATTGTTTCAACCACCTGGCTCATTTGCGCGGCATTAAGTTCATAATTCGTTCCCCACAAGGTCAGGATATCCTGCCGAATCCCGGGAGCAGCGAGTAATAATAACAAAATGATACCGATACTCCAACTTAATATAGGTTTAAGATATGCAGTTATCTTTTTAATTAGCAGAACAATAAGAGCGCTACTGAAAATAGCTACTGTCGGTTCGCCAAGCGTAAAAATATAATCTACCGTCCCGCCTTTAGTAGCGAAAACAAACGAACCGAGCGTCGCTAGAGAATAGAGAATAACATACCATTTCGCATTACCGATTATAGATTGCGGATTTATTTTTTTGCTGTATAAATAGAGACCGATTAAACAAGCGAAAATGAGTGGCCCTTCTAGGCTTAGGATAATGGTGCCAATCCATTTCATTTTCCCGAACATATAAAGCAGCGTATGCTCCTTCGGATAAGTACCCACCTGATCGAAAATAATATTCTGTAGGAATTGACCATTGGTATACCAGGAGAATAGGAAGGTTACTATACCGAGGATGATTAGTGCCGGTAAAACATATGCGGTGAGTAAACGATACCTGCCGAGTTCTGATACTGGAGTTTGCTTGCGGTATTTAGTATAGATAAATCCAAAAACCAGATAGAGGATATTAAACCCGAAATAAGGAGCGAAGGTCATGTTGGTTAAGATACCTACCGCAGAGAATATTCCGGCGAGAGTCATTCCTTGCCAATCGTTTCTTAAGAAGAAGATTAAGGTTAAGAGCATCCAGGTTATTTCTACCGGTTCGGTCTCAAATCCGCGCGACCACCAGAACCCAATCGGTAGAAAGAGATAGATGATTCCGGCAAGCGCCCCGATATTTCGTTTATTATCCGATTCCGCCCATAATTTCTGGCATATCAGATAGATTAAAAACGCATGGCTGATTCGAAGAAGAATAGTAAATATCCGGATCGCTAATAAAGGATTGTTGATCAAGGCACCTAATTTAAGTAACATCACGCCAAGTAATAAATGAAACGGCGGTTGCGGCGAAAGAATGTCTCGATATATGACTACCCCTTGAGTCATCCGCCATGCAATATAGAGATAATTCCCATCTCCAAAGTCCAGATATGCCGCGGAAATAAACCGGAGCATCAAGATACCATAAACAGTAACCATCCCGCTTAAGATGATTAATGGCAGATTATGATTTGATGAAAGAATCGGTTTCTTTAGTTGGTCGGTACTATCTGAATTCATAAGTAGTAGTAATATTATATCTTATTATGATGGAATAACGAATATCTGCCTACTAATCTATCCCACCAGGATATAGCTGGTTGGGGGTCAATGATACCTGAAATTGACTAGAAATAGATGTATAATTCAGTTGACAAAAGCGATTTTATTTTGTATACTCTGTTTATAGTATTAAGCATAATAAGCTATATCTCGTAAGAAATAACACATATTTCGCTTGAATAAATTGGATTTATGGAATTGGTTAAAGAAGCCGAACAAGTAATTCGCGAATTAAATCGGATGCTGAAAACCACCTGGTTTTATTCCGCATCACATCCGATGGTCAAAAGCATCCTACAATCGGTAACCTCTCAACTGCATGCGATTATCCCGACCGATGGATATTTGCTATTTAATATTTCGGGAGAAACCCTATCACTCGGTGCACTTCCATTATCCACCAAAGATGAGAATATCCGTGGTTTTGTAAAACAATTAAAAAAACGGCGGATTAATAGTTTAATTTTCTATCCGGAAGTTGGTATGCAGGAATTAGAAGCTCTGATGGCGGTTTTAGCACTCGATCCGAAATTATTACGAAAACAGGGTGGCGTTAAATCGGCATTAATATCTCGCGAGATAACCCATATCGATATCACCGAATATCAATATCAAATCGGGGAAGCGGGAAGCGGTGCCACTGATGAAGATTCGACTTCATTTGCGATGCTGGAATCCACTCCGGATCGTATCTCCAGAATAATCCAATATCTGCAGGGAACCGTTCCCGAATTAGATGCGGTAGAATCCCAACTATTCTCTGAACTCATGAATGACCCGATGCGGATTGCTGAACTTCAAGCACAAGCAGTGCAACGTGAAGTAACCCCGGAATCATCTGCAACGGTAAATGAATTGGCTAATGTAACCCGGAATGTTTTAACCCGGATTCAGCAATATATCAATAGTTATCCTGAAGAAGAGAAAGAGAAACTCCAGCGGAAGGTAGCGTTAAGTTTATTACATCAAGATCCGGCAGTGGCGCTACATACCGTGGTTACTGGAAAAGAAATCGATCCCAGTCAGATTGAAACCGTAAAAAATGTTCTGAAACAATTAGATGATTCGGAATTAATCTCGTTAATTACCGCCAGTGAATCAGACCAACATATCGAATTAGAGAAAATCAGTTCTTTATTTTTTAAGATTCCGATTGAGACCGATCGCAATGAAAAACTCATCAGTAAATTTACCGACCTGTTAATTAAACGGCGGGAGAACGAACAAAACGAAGCTGAATTTACCGCGTTACAACAAGAGTTGTCTAAATTCCCGACAAATCGAATGTTGGTTCATTCGATTGCGATTTTACTTGAAATGCTAGAAAAAGGTGAAAATGTCGATTCTATTCCTGAAATGTTGCAGGCTTTACAAACCGGTGTAACCCAACTGTTTGAATTCCGAGAATTTAACTGTTTATATGATATCTATCGAAGCATAAACCAACTGCTGCAAAAAGACTCGATGGAAAAATTGAGTTCTGAACAAGCAGCGAACCTTCAACAAGTGCGGGAATTCTATACCTGGTTAACCGAGGCGCAGCTTATCAATCAACTAATCCTCGCTCTTGATGCGACTGATACTTCGGTTGCGAATGTATCCTTTTCGGGATATGAAATTGATAATAGCACGGCAAATACTAATCTAACCCCGGATCAACCGAAAGTTATACTTGATATTTTAGCGTTTATCGGCGATCCGGCGATACCGGCTCTATTAGAGAAATTTAAAAATTATAGCGCCCGGGATCCGCTTCATCAAGCGATGAAACAACTGTTAGTCCGGTTTGGTGATGCATCAATACCGCATATTGAAGCGATTGTCCAGATGGAAACAGAACCGGTACAAGAACAACTCTTATCGATTATCGGCCAAATCGGTTCACCCCGGGCGAAATCAGCGTTGTTCAATATCATTCCAAAAGTTAATCCCAGTCTCTTTAAATCTGCTATTCGCTATATCAGCCAGTTTACTGATGATCAATCGCTGAATTGGATGATTGATACTTTCCATAAAGAAAAAGACGCGGAAATTAAATTAGCGGCTTTGGATGGTATTGCTGAAATAAAGAGCCAAGCCGCAATCGAATTTCTCATTAATTTCATTAGCAAAACCAGTAATAACAAAAAATATCGAGCGCTATTACATCGGGCAATTCAATTATGTGGTAAACATAAAATCGCTGATGCGGTCCCTACCTTAATCACTTTGTTTCAGCAAAAGAGTTGGCTATTTCCAAAGAATCTGGAACCGATTCGCATCGTTTCCGCTCAAGCTTTAAATCAGATCGGGACCAAGGAAGCGCTGGAAATTGTCCGGGCTGGCTGTCAGGATAAACGAAAAGCCGTCCGGAACATGTGTCAAATGTTGATTGAAAAATAAGGAGAGAGAAAACCTAACTATTTTAGTATCGAAATGCTAGAATTGAGATAAGTGAATGCAACCTCTTTCGCTTTTCCTTTAATAGTCATCTTTATACCTTTATGCCATTACCGGAAATAACGATTAAGCAATTAAATGATTCAATAACACAACTAAATTATGCACTGAGTAACGCGCTACTGTATCCGCCGGGACATCCTATCGTCGACCAAGGATTAAAAAAAGTACATGCGCAAATTCTCGATTTTATTAAGTCGTTCGGCGATATTACCTTGATGTTCATGGAAGAAGAACTCCTCTATCAAAATGAATCGATATTAGAATCCTCGTTTTTAGCACATCAGTTTGTCGCGATGTTCCGTAAACGAGGAGTCGGAAGTATCACCTTTGCCTCCGGATTAGAATTTGAAGAGCTGCGTTCATTTATCTATGCATTCCATGCCGTAGAAAAAATGGAAATGATCGAAAATGCATTCCAAAATGAATTAACCCGCCGGAATGTTACCCATATTCTGTTAAGTAAACCGGCGAAAGCGAAAAAGAGTAATTCCAATCTCGCCCGGTGGGAGGGAGCGAAACAAATTTATGCCGCAACGACGAAACTTGTTGAAAGTACTATGCTAACCGCATCAACTGAAAAAGTAGTTGATGTCGATAGTGTGAAACCGGTGGTGAAACAGATTGTCGAGAATCTTATGGACGACCCTTCCATTTTAATGAGTTTAGCTTCAATTAAGAGTTTCGATTCCTATCTATTTACCCATAGTGTAAATGTATGTATTCTAACCCTAGCGCAAGCGATGCATTTAAATTTAGATGTTGAACATGTTCTGCAATTAGGCGTTGGTGCCCTACTCCATGATCTCGGTAAAACCTTTATTCCGTCAGAGATATTAAACAAACCCGGAAAATTATCTGATGCAGAATGGGAAGTTATGAAAAAACATCCGGTGGAAGGAATGAAACTAATTTTAAAATCGAAATACGCTACTCAACTACCGGCATTATTGATTTATGGCCATCATTGGAAATATAAGTATTCGGGTGGTTACCCTAGTTTAAGTCGTAAAATCGATTGGAATCGTTTCGTAGGTATCGTAACGATATCGGATTGTTATGATGCGATTACCACCAATCGGCCGTATAACCGATTACATCTGCCGAGTGAAGCCTTAGGTATCATAAAGAAAATTGCGGGTATAGATTTCGATCCAATTTTAGTTAAACATTTCGCCGCTATTATCGGATCATATCCGGTAGGAAGTTTGGTAGAATTAAATAATGGTGATATCGCTCTAGTTTTACAAACCAATGCGGAAGATTCAACCCATCCGAAAGTCAGGGTTATCTCCGATTCACAAGGCACAAAATATGACGAAATCACATTGGTTGATCTATCAGAAAAGGATGAGACTGAAAATAATTATCCGTTATATATCGAGAAAGTGGTTAATCCTGAAGATGTAAAAATTCGGATTGATGATTATATATAATCAGGGATTCTCTTACGAGAATCCCTGATTGCGTAGCAATATTATATCTCTGGCTGAGATGGTTCATGCTCAAACACCTTCTTTTCATTATATATTCCTACCAGCCAATCGATGATGATACCAGCTACCGTTCTAAGAATCCATAATTCCAGCCAAGTCGGTAGTTTCGGAATATTTATCCCCAGCTGTTTATAGAGATATTCTATCGCTTCTAGTGCAAGTCGCTTTTTTTCATCACTGGATTTCCCAGCAGTAGTCGTAAACACTTTTTCTACTGCTTCAACCGTTTCTTTCACAATATCGAGCAGTGTTTGAAAAGAAAACTTCTGCCCTTTAGCTCGTGTCAAAAACCCAGCCAGTAATGGTACTAGATGCTCTAGCCCTATCATATAATTCTACCCTCCTTTCGCAATAAGATTCCTTGATAGGCAATAACTGCTGCCTAATAAGGTATACCTATACCTTATCGCGAATAGAAAAGATTGGAGTGTCTATATGATGAAAGGTACAGAGACAGGTTTGGAGAAAGAGAATGGATAAATAAATTTAGGTAAGTAAATAAAAAAGGCAGATTCAATTAATAGCAAATCTGCCTTTAAACAATAAACTAGTGTGATAGGTATGATTCCTGGAGGTAAATTAGTCGCAGTATTCTATTGTTCATCCTCCTAGTTAATGCATCTGGTCTAAAAGACCGGTTCTCTGATTAAATTCCTTAATTAATCTATCAATTTCTCCAACCTGACGGTGCATATTACCCCAGTAATTTTCATAGTCATACCATTGAGCATTTAATTCCTCTAAGTCTTTCCCCTGTTGCTCTATCCAGGTAAAGTATTTAAGATTATGGATTCTTTTTCTATCCTGATACGTTAATTCTTGCATATAATCAGTAGTCAGCGCCTGGATGTTGCGATGAAAATCGATAGTTGCATCCGTTGTATCATAGTGACCGAATTCGTTTTCTAATTCTTTTAATCGAGAGCCATACAGTTCCATAGAATCGGTAAAAACTGTTAAAACGATATCATTTTCCTTCAGTTCATAATATTTGGCAAATTTGATCGCCATAATCATATTGGCTACACTGGAAATACCCATAAGTGGCAACTTATCGATTACTGCAGAAGGCACACCTTTTTTACTTAAATATTCCTGACCGATAGGTTCATTGAATAATCGGATGATCCCCATACTATTATTATCGTCTACAGCAATCACCAGATCAGTATTTTTTACATTATGGATCCAGGGAATATGCTTATCTCCTATCCCTTCGATACGATGAGCACCAAAACCATTTGCTAGAAGGGTGGGACATTGTAAGGCTTCACCGGCAGCTATCTTACTCGTGGGAAATTTCTCTTTCAGATAATCTCCACAACCTATAGTACCAGCTGAACCGGTAGTCAGAACTACTCCGGCATAATGACCATTCTCCCCCATCATTTGGAATAATACCTCTTCCATGGCATGACCGGTAACATCATAATGCCAGAGGTTATTACCAAACTCCTCAAATTGATTAAAGATGACTACATTATCTCTGGTTTTTTTTAATTCCCAGGTTTTATCATAAATTTCTTTAACATTACTCTCGGTGCCGGAAGTAGCTATCACTTCTCCGGCGACTTTAGACAACCATTCAAACCGTTCTTTACTCATTCCTTCCGGGAGGATAGCAATGGATTCGCAGGATAATAGGTCGGAATTATAAGCACCACCCCGGCAGTAATTCCCGGTTGAAGGCCAGACTGCTTTTTGGGAAGTAGGGTCAAACTGGCCGGTCACCAATCGGGGAACCAGGCAACCAAAAGCCGCGCCTACTTTATGGGCTCCGGTAGGAAACCATTTTCCCACTAGACCGATAATTCGGGCTTTAACCCCGGTTAATTCCGACGGCAACTCTATATAATTAACGCCGTTAAAAAGGCCACCTTTCTTTACCGGTTCATTTTTCCAAGTAATCCGAAAAAGATTATACGAATTAATATCCCATAATCCTATATTCTTTAACTTATCTTTGATTTTATCGGGAATAAGTTTGGGATTTTTCATTTGTTCAAAAGTAGGGATAATAATATTTTTTTCTTTGGCTCGTTTTATGGTTCTCTGAAGTTGTTCTTCGTTGATAGTTAAATCGATCATATTGAAACAGTCCGAAGTCTTTAGGAAAAACAAATCTAATCTTAGGACTTGGAACTAATGACTAAGGACTGCCTTTCTATTTTCCCATACCGACACGTTGTGCCTTCTGGAAAATCTTCCCTTCGGTTTTAATCGCCGGAGCGATGACTAATTCCGTCAAATGCATTTCCCGGATATTCCGGGCTCCGAGATTACCCATAGCAGTTCGCAATGCACCAACCAAATTCTGGGAGCCATCGTCTAACCGTGCAGGACCATATAAGATTTCTTCGATAGTACTCGTCACTCCAACGTAAATTCGAGTACCGCGTGGTAGATTCTGATGTGGAGTTGCCATACCCCAATGATATCCTTTTCCCGGGGCTTCTTTCGCTTTAGCAAATGCGGAACCGATCATCACGGCATCGGCGCCGCAAGCAAACGCTTTACAAATATCACCGCCGACATTCATTCCGCCATCGGTAATGATTGGTACATATTTCCCATGCCGCTGGAAATAGGCATCTCGGGCTGCTGCACAATCGGCGGTTGCAGTTACCTGTGGTACCCCGATTCCTAATACTCCCCGGGTAGTACATGCTGCACCGGGACCGACTCCTACCAACAGACCATCGATACCGGTAGCAATTAATTCCAAGGCCGCTTCATAGGTAACGCAATTCCCGACCATAATCGGAATTTTCATCTTTTTACAAAACTTAGCAATGTCTAATACCGGATATTTAGTTGAAATATGGCGGACAGTAGCTACGGTTGATTGCACCACAAAAATATCGGCGCCGGCTTCCTGGGCAATTTTACCGAATCGTTCAGCCCGCTGCGGGATAGAAGACACCACGGCTGGAACTTTCGCTTTTTTTATAGCTTGGATTCGTTCGCTAATCAATTCCTCTTTAATCGGTTCGCGATATATTTCTTGAACCAGTTCTGTTGACTGCTCCGGTTCTGCTTTCAGAAACCGGTCGATAACTTCTTCAGGGTCTCGATACCGGGTCTGGACTCCTTCAAGATTCAGGACCGCTATCCCACCAAGTTTACCCATGGCTATAGCGAACTTGGTATCAACTACACCGTCCATTGCCGCAGCAAGTATCGGAACTTCTATCTTCTTATCTCGGATTTGAATCGAAATATCTACTTCATCAGGATTGATGGTTAATGCACCAGGAGCTAACGCGATTTCATCGAAACCATACGCCCGTCTGGCTTTTCTACCTCGACCAACAAATTCTCCCATAGTATTTTACCTCTATTAAAGTAACGAAAGAACCAAAGAACGGAGAAACTTAAGAACATACTCAAAACAGTTTATGTCCTTTAAGGTTTTTGTTCTTCAGTTTTTTCGTTTTTAAATTCTTCAGTATGTTCTGGTTTCAGTAACGGGAATAAGATGACATCTCGAATCGATGCGCTATCGGTCAATAGCATTACCAATCGATCGATGCCAATCCCTAATCCACTTGCTGGCGGCATGCCATGTTCTAATGCTCGGACATAATCTTCATCTACTACCGGCTCGATTTCTTCACTACCCGGATGCGCGGCAATCTGATCTTCAAATGCCTTCCGCTGCAGAATCGGGTCGTTCTGTTCCGAATAAGCATTCCCTAATTCCTGACCGACAATATAGAGTTCGAATCGTTCGGCAATATACGGAAATACATCTTGCGCTTTCGCTAACGGTGATACCGCAGCCGGATAATCTTTAATAAATGTCGGTTGCATTAATTTCTTTTCCACCGTTTCTTCAAAAACATGGATGATAATTTCATCGACAGTTTTCAGTTCACTGGGAATCCCGCATAATTGCTGCGCTTTCTGTTTAACGGCATTAATATCTTCTTTCCAATCGAACGATACCCCATCATATTTCTGGATTGCTTCCAAGATGGTCAATCGGTCCCATTTCGGTTCTAAATCGATTTCATGCCCTTGGTAAGTTACCTGCAGTTTGCCTAATACTTTCTGGCAGATAAACTTTATCATCGCTTCGGTTAAATCCATGGTATCGTTATAATCGAAATATGCGGTATAAAGCTCCATCATAGTAAATTCCGGATTATGTTTGGTTGAGATTCCTTCATTCCGGAAATTGCGGTTGATTTCATAGACTTTCTCGAAGCCACCAACCACCAGCCGTTTCAAGTACAGTTCCGGCGCAATCCGCAAATAGAGCGGTAACGATAACGCATTGTGAAATGTTTTAAACGGTTTCGCGGTAGCGCCACCGAATAAGGATTGCATCATCGGGGTTTCTACTTCCAGATATCCTCGCGCATCAAGGAATTCCCGCATCGCTGCAATTGCTTTCGTCCTCGCCAAAAATGTCTTCCTTACCGGTTCGTTACAAATCAAATCTAAATATCGTTGCCGATATCGGGTTTCGATATCTTTCAATCCATGCCATTTTTCCGGGAGCGGAAGTAACGCTTTCGCTAGCAATTGATACGCAGAAACGCGAATGGTAACTTCCCCAGTATGGGTTTTAAATATAGTGCCTTTCACTCCGATAATATCGCCGATATCCAGATGTTTGAACTGATGATACGGCTGTTCACCTAAATCGTCTAGTCGAGCATAAATCTGGATTTTACCGGTACTATCGAGGATATGACTGAAACAGCTTTTACCATGCGCACGAAGCGCAACCAATCGCCCGGCGAGAGCGATCGGATTTCCGGACTGTTCTAATCCCGCAGCCTGATTGATAATTTCTAGTGCAGTATGGGTTCGGTCATACCGATGAATATAAGGATCAACACCCCAACTCTGCCATAACTTTAATTTTTCTAAATAGATTTCATTTATACTCATATAGTTTTATATAAAATTACCACGAAAGCGCGAAAGAAATAAATCACGAAAATTAAGTTCCTGCTTTCTTTCGTGTATTTCGTGTCTTCGTGGCTAGAATGATATTATTTTAATTAAGTATCTTCCCATTCAATGCACTGGTTTGTCAAGAAAGCCAACTAAGTTTTTTTGATAGTAATCTAAAAAACAAATAACCTGAACGATAAACTATGACTTCGGTTTCCTTCATACCTTGAACTATTTAATTTATCAAGCCATTAGGATATTTAACAAAACCAATCATATCATTATATAAATCAATGGTCTGGATAATAAATACACATTTTTGCTAATTTTTATGCTGTTTAATGTGTCTATTATTTATAGAGGGTATTATAATGACAAAATTCAAAATAGTTATTGGAGAAATTATGCATTATCAACCTAAATCTTTTTTATTTTTTAGTTTTATGGTTTTTTCGTATTTTAGTTTTATTGTTGGGTTTTCTCATGCAGCACCATTAATTTATTCAACATATCTCGGGGGCAATTTGTCTGATGAGGGAAATAGCATTGCTATTGATAGCGTTGGCCATGTTTTTATTACCGGAAATACCTATTCCAGTAATTTCCCGGTTACTACTGGCGCTTATGATACTACTGGTTTATTTGATAATGATGATATTTATATCACCAAACTAAATATTGCTGGGACGGTTTTAATGTATTCAACTTATCTTGGCGGAAGTAATGTTGATGAAAGCTATAGTATTGCGGTTGATACCATAGGCAATGCATACCTATGCGGATTTACTAGCTCTACTGATTTTCCGGTCTCTTCTGGTGCTTTCGATACTTCACAAAATGGCAACTATGATGGGTTTGTAAGTAAACTTAATCCTACCGGAACAGCTTTAATCTATTCTACTTTTATCGGTGGCGAAAATTATGATCAAGCTAATGATATTGCACTAGATAGTCTAGGTAATGCTTATATTACTGGCGATACCTGGTCTGCCTATTTTCCAACAACAGCTACTGCACTCGATACTACTTTAAAAGGATATGAAGATGGATTCATTTGTAAACTCAATCCAACTGGAACTGGATTAGTCTATTCGAGTTATTGGGGCGGTAGCAATTTCGATTGGGGCAATGCCGTTGCGGTTGATAGTTCTGGTAACGCTTATCTAACCGGGGTAAGTAACTCGCCTGATTTTCCGATTACTGCTGCTGCGTTTGACACTTCCTACCATGGGAAAAATGATGTGGTAGTCAGTAAATTCAATCTGGATGGTACTGGATTAATATATTCTACCTATTTAGGTGATACCTGCAATGAAGAAGCATATGATATTGCTATTGATCCCTTCGGGAATACCTATATTACCGGATATACTACTTCACCGGATTTTCCAATTACCTTGGAGGCCATTGATACTGTATATCGTGGGGATGAAGATGGTTTTGTTAGCAAACTTAACGCTAATGGTACTGAATTGATATATTCAACCTATTTAGGTGGCAGTTATTATGATTGGGGAAACGCTATCACCGTTGATCCTGAAGGAAACGCTTATATCACCGGGTATACTTCTTCACCCGATTACCCTACTACATTTGGCGCACTTGCAGAATCACTTAAAGGGATTGATGATGGCATTATCGCGCAATTAAATGCAGATGGAACTGAACTGCTCTATTCGACTTATCTTGGGGGAAGCAATGACGATGAATGCTCCGGAATTGCTATTGACAGTTCAAATAATCTTTATATCACCGGGGTAACGAATTATTCCGATTTTCCAACTACTTCTACCAGTTTTGATACTTCTCTTAACGGGTATTCGGATGCGTTTATCATCAAAATGAAATTAGTTGCTATCAATCATTATTTTAACAATTATAGTGAATTTACTATTAGCAGTGATTTCGATCATTGGTATTGGGAAAAACACAGCGATAGTATTACTGCAGGAACATTATCCTGGTCAAGTACTTATATGAAACGGTCTGGAATAGCAAAGATTACCCAAAACCCAGGAGATAAAGGGAAATTAACCCAACTCTTTTCAGTTCCATCGACTGGCTGGTATACGGCTAAAGCGATGATTGCTACCGATATTGCTGAAATGATTAAACAGCAGAAAGTATATTTATACTTGCAGGAGCTAGATGAATCGAATGCAATTATCGCTACCGGAAATATTATCCTTCAACCCGGTGCGGGTGGATTTGGTACCGCTGGAGTCTGGCGGGAACTGAAAATATCATTTTATGCCCAGCATAATATTTTAGGGGTACAGGTAGTTGCAATTAATCCGGCTAATAGCGGTATTACTGGAAGTTTATATATCGATTCTATCCGAGTCGCTGCCGGTGCACCAGTACCTACCCGACCGGTTAAAGTTATTAATAATAGTTTTGCTTCAGGAACAACCAGTTGGATTTTGGAACCTTATGGTGATGCGTCTTATGCTGGAATCTGGACTACTGCCTGGTCGGTACTCGCATTATCTCAGGATGGTGGAATGAAAGGGAAATCAAGCCAGTTAATCCAGGTAGCAACAACATTCTGGAATAATGTCTATGCTACGGTGCAGGTATATAGCGATGCAACTTCAATAAGCGATTCTCAGAAAGTATATTTATATATTTATAGTTATGATAGTGGATATACCAAGATTATCGAAAGTGGCAATGCGATACTTCAACCGGGGAAATGGGCTCCCGGGCAATGGCATCAATTGCAATTCGAGTTCCCGCCATTAACTCCATATAATGTGGTTCAATTAGTCGGAATTAATCCTTTAGGCAACCCTTGGTCAACGATTTATTTTGATAATGTCGCAGTGAAACAGTAGTTTCAATTGCAGATTGATGATTGATGATTGCGGTCGATGCGACTGAAATCTAAAATAAAGAGAGAAGAAGCTTATGCAAAAAGGATTTACTTTAATCGATTTGGTTATCGTTGTTGCATTAATAGCAATAATCGCTGCCATCGCGATTCCAAATTTTATTACCGCTAGTACCCGGTCGAAAGTAGCGAAAGTTAAAGCAGAATTTAAAGCCATGGCAGCCGGGATTGAAGCATATAAAATCGATGCAAATTCGTATCCAATCCATATTAGTACAGTATACGCATTGAATGGCGTATTTGGCGACGATGCCTATGGTTCGAATCGATATGATGTGTTAACCACGCCGGTCGCCTATTTATCGTCAATACCAAGAGATCCATTCAGCGGTAAATCAGTTCCTTCGGGAGCAGGATATTTCCTCTATTGTTGGGAAACCTTTGATACTTGGGCAGGTAATGGCGGACCGTTTTTAACTATATGGCATGCTTCATATTGGGCATTACGGTCGCAAGGGCCGGATAGTGTATGGAATTCATATATTCCCGGAGTTGGTACACAATTACCTTGGTATAATCGTTCCTATTGTGTTAATGGTGATGTGACACTACTCTGCTATGATCCAACCAATGGATTAGTCAGCTACGGTGAGATATATTACACCAGTACCAAAGGGCAGTATTAAATAGAAAGACCTAAATCCTAAATATTATAATGTGATATAAAAAATCGGGAAATGGACTCGGAACGAATAGCATGAAATCCAATTTCAATATACTCCTTCAACTAATTTTAATGCAATACAATTAGTTGGGATAAATCCATCAGGCAATCCTTGGGCAACGGTCTATTTCGATGAAGTAGAAGTAAAGTAGTAGCTAGCAGATAGTAGCTAGTAGCTAGGAAAACTTTAAGTCCTCTGCGGCTCTGCGGTATAGTTTTAATTTAACTATTTAACCATTTAACTATTTAACTTATTTAAAACAAGGACAGTTGGTCTGGTTGGGTTTCGGCAGCTTTCGGAAAGATCGAGATAATCCCATATTCGCCATCATATCCCGGTTGGATGGTTAACTGCCCGGTTCGGACTTTCATAATCCCATTAATAATTTTCGGTGGCATCCCGCCGCGTCGCATTTCTTCTTCAGTCAAATCCAGCAGAATATGGAATTCGTTTTGGAATGCTGCAACCAATTGTTCGTATTGCTTCTGTACCGCTACCGTACCCGGGGCTTTCTCAATCGCGGCTGCGATAATCTCTTCTAACGGTACCAAGTTTTTATATGGAATCGAGTTTTTCGGAGTATATCCTTCATCCCGGTCGGCAAGTTGGGCTACCCGATACATTACTCCCACCGTAACCGGTTTCTTACATACCGGGCAGATGCCGTTATATTTTTTCGTTTCTTTCGGCGCTAACCGCTGCTGGCATGCCCGATGGCCATCATAATGATATTTCCCTTCTTCCGGATAGAACTCGATAGTATATAAGAATTTCGATTTATCTTTCTGTTTTATTGCATCGGTAACTGATTTATAACTCAGTTCCGGTAGCTCGAATACATTCGATTCTCTCCCTAATCTTGATGGAGAATGGGCATCGGAATTGGAAATCAAGGTGTATTTATCTAAAGCTGATAATCGCCAGTTCATCGCCGGGTCGCTAGATAACCCGGTTTCGAGTGCATAAATATATTTCGCCTGGTCTTGAAAGCATTCCTGGATTGTATCGAAGCCTGACATCGAGCCGAACACCGAATACCATGGCGTCCAAGCATGGGCGGGAATGACCATACAGTCGGTAGAGATATCCATAACCAGTTTAACCAAATCCGGCCCGGGGAGAGATAACATCGGTCGGCCATCGGAAGTTAAAGTGCCATAATTAGCGAGTTTCCGATTAAGTTTATCGACAATTTCGAAACTCGGTGCGAAAATTAGGTTATGGACTCGTTTCCCGGCACCGTTCCAATTCCAGAGATTAGAAATTTCAGTAGTTAAAATGAATACGGTTTGGTTATATTCGAATAATCCATCGCCACGCGGTTTCAGTTTCAGTTTTAAGGAGGAAAGCCATACCGGATGAGTAAAATCGCTGGTACCGAGGAGCCCGATACCTTTCCAGTTCACCCATTTGGTGAGTTCCGGGATATCCATATCTTTGGAAGTAGCCCGGCTGAATTTGGAATGGATATGGAAATCAGCAATGAGCCGCATAAGTGATATTCATTGTACCATATTTTATTATTAACAGCTGACTTTTATATGACTTTATTTCTTCTATCTTTTTTATATATATAAGTCACATTAAAGTCGGCTGTTAAAGTAGTGTATAATAATTTATATGAAAAAGATAATGCAAGTTGCACTCGATGCGGCAAAAGAAGCCGGCGAGATTCAGAAGAAGCATATCAATAAAATGTTTAAGGTGATGTATAAAGGTGAAGTTAATCCGGTAACTGAAGTAGACCAGCTCTGCGAGAAGAGAATCACTGACCGGATTCGAGCCTCGTTTCCAGACCATCAGATATTGGCTGAAGAAGGGACTATCGGTGCCAAGAAATCTCCCTATAAATGGGTAATCGATCCTTTAGATGCAACGGTCAACTATGCCCATGGGTATCCGATATTTTGCGTTTCGATTGGGGTCGAGAAAGATGGGGAAATAGTTTTTGGGGTAGTCTATGCTCCGATATTGAACGAACTGTTTACTGCTGAAAAAGGAAAAGGCGCGTTTCTAAACGGGAAACGAATCTGGGTATCCAAAACCCCGGATTTGATTCATGGGCTGATTTCGACCGGATTCTCGTATGATTTAAGAGAGAATCCGGGAAAAGATTTCGATAATTTCTATCAAATCACCATCAGTGCCCAAGGAGTGAGACGAGACGGTTGCGCTGCTCTCGGATTATGTTATGTCGCTATGGGCCGCTATGATGGATTATGGCAATCGAAATTATGCCCCTGGGATATGGCGGCAGGAAATCTCATTATTACCGAAGCCGGAGGGAAAGTAACCGATTTTAAAGGCAAACCTCATACTATCTATAATCCGGAGATTCTGGCTACCAACGGCGGGATAATCCATCTGGAAATGATGAAAATATTAAAGCAAAGATAATACTTGGCCGCTGATTTTCGCTGATTATCGCAGATAAAACATAAACATATTTATTTTATCCCATTTAACCTATTTAACCATTTAACTATTTAACTTCGAAGGTTTAGGTATGAGTTTCGAACTTGGCAGCAAACAATATGACGCGATGATTGATTGGGATGCGCGGCTGAAACGGGAACTGCCGTTTTATAAAACCCTATTCGCCCGGTATACAGTCCAGTCGGTTCTCGATTGCGCCTGCGCTACCGGCCGGCATGCTATTGAGTTCGCGAAACAAGGCTATTCAGTAGTCGGGTCTGATATTAGTTTTGAGATGCTGGAACAAGCCCAGCAGAATGCCAAGAAGTCGAAATTCGATCTCGATTTCGTTCAAGCCGATTTTAGAAAGCTTACCGAATATATTCCTTGTCAGTTCGATGCTATTATCTGTACCGGGAACTCTATCGTTCAACTTCCGCATGAAAAAGATTTGGGTAGTACACTTCGCCAGATGCGGAAGGTATTGAATCCAAAAGGGATATTAATCATCCAAATTCTGAATTTCAAGAAACTAATGATGCAGGATATCGCGATGCTGCCGTTACGAACGGTAAAAGATGGAAAGAAAGAATTCTTATACTTGCGGATATATCAGTTCCCCAATAAGAAGAGCGCGCAATTGCAGGTGATTACCCTAACCAAACAGCAGCAACACTGGTCGATGCATCCGCATACTACTCCGATGCTCGCTGTAGCCAAACCTAAATTCCAACAATTACTCCGGGCGGCGGGATTTCATAAATGCTACTTCTATGGCGATTTCAAATTCTCGCCCTTCTCCGAACATACTTCTTCCGACCTGATTATCGTCGCTCAAAAATAAGTTCTCGCAATGACCGCCAAGAAGTCGCTAAGTCCGCTAAGAAAAATAATTAAATCATAGCGCTCCTAGCGGTTTATTCTTTGCGTACTTTGCGAGCAATATTTTTTTCGAATTTGCACTTTATGGTGCAATGACTTTGTATACTGCATCATGTTCCCGGACATGGTCAGCAACCTTGATCCCGATACTTTGTCCTTTCGATGCAGCCGGTACCGATTGATGCTCGATTTGCATCGACTCGATTTTCTGGCTGAAATCGCTGGTATGTCCTTTAATATGGATGGTATCTCCGACTTTCAATTCGCCATCGGTAATATCGATCCCGGCTACCATTGCTTTCCCAAAATAATGCGTTACTACTCCGATCTTAACTTCTTCCATTTCAGATTCACCTCTCTTTCAAGAAAAAAATTGAGTATAACGCAGAGTTAGTACTAAATTTTGATATTTTCGATTATACCACAAATATAGTATATTTTATACCGAAACACCTATGTTATAATTGGTATCAACCAGATAAGGTATTCGGTCAGTATATTTCACTAAAATTGAGATACAAACCCGATTAATCCCATTTTGAACTTTTCGCCATTGGCGAAAAGTTCAAAACGATTGCATAACGCTAATAATTTCAATAAATAATTCCAGTTTCATCTAAATAAATCGAAATTCTGCCAATTGGTCATAATTCCTGAAGTTGAATTATTCTCAAATTGAGTATAATTCAACATAATTATATAACTATAATAATATCAATATTATACAAAACCTAAACTGATTTTGACTTTACTCTAGGTTGAATTAAGCTCAAATTGAGCTTAATTCAACTTGGCATGAAGTAGGGGCGAGGTTTCCTCGCCTATTTTGGGAATATTTTTCTTGTTTTGGGCAGGGTAACCCTGCCCCTACCACTAGGGGCAAACCCGAATTGGTCCGACCAATTCGGGTTCAACTCCCAACCGAGACCGAATTCTGATCAAATTATCTCTTTTGAAGGTAGAACTACCCCAACAACACCAGCAGCAGTAAGACGAGATCTTTTACGGATGGTTCCATAATGTCTTTTACAATCGCAGACCTTCAGGCTATTTTACGACTTGACAAAGGCAATTTTTCTAGTGAGTTAAGAAGCGCGGAGAGTGATTTTGATCGATCTGTTTCAAGAATGGAAACAGGTGCTACAAAATCCTCTAAAGGTCTAGGCATAGTCGGGGCTGCTGCGGTTGGTGGAATTGCAGGTGCTGCTGTTGGTGCTGTTGCTGCGGCTGGAGATGCCATAACTGGAACCATCACTGGCGGTTTAAATGCTTACAAAAATTTAGAGGATGCAGCCGCCAGTGCCGCAGCTAAAGCTGTCGATGTTAACGGAAAATCTCAAGACGAGATCAAAGCGCAGTATACCGAACTTCGAGACCATGTAATGGGGGTCTCAAGAGATTTAGGCGCTGCTACTGTTTTCGATCCAGGTCAGGTTGCTTCATCTTTTGATGAGATAGCTGCCTCTGGATACGACATTTCCAAAGTTGGCAATGATGAACTGAGACCGATGCTGGATTTAGCAGCATCTGACATGGAGTACGGTTTAGGTAATGCAACTAAACTCACAATGTCAACTCTTTCTCAGTTCAATCTTACAATGGAAGACTCAGCAAGAGTTGCTGATGTTTACGCAAAAGGTGCTGCTGGTTCTGCTGCTGGTCTTGCCGACTTCGAATACGCGATGAAAATGGTGGGACCTGTTGCATCCCAAACCGGAATGTCTCTTGAAGAGACAACCGCAATCATCGGCAAACTCGCTGATAAGGGTTATCAGGGCGAGATGTCCGGTACTGCCCTCAGAACTGCGCTTCTAAATCTTGGTGCGCCAACAAAAGCAATGTCTGATGCCCTTGCAAAATATGGGCTAACTTTAGATGACATCAATCCAAGAACTCACTCTTTCTTAGAAATCCTTGACACACTCAAAGCCAAAGGCGTCGATGTTTACGATTTTGGTGAAATCTTCGGAAAAGAAGGCGCTGCGATTATTTCATCAGTCGCCGGAATGACTGAGGAAGTTCGAGGTTTTACAACCGAACTTGAGAATGCCAAAGGTGTAGCCCGAACAATGGCTGATCTGAAATTAGACAGCCTTGGTGGTGTTTGGGAAGAAGCAAAAGGTGCTGCTTCCGAACTCGCAATTACTCTTGGTGAAAACCTAAAACCCGCTGCGGAATCTATTCTTAAAACTTTCTCATCTATCGCACCTAAAATCAAAGAATTCATTAATGCAGTATTCCAAGGCGATTTTAAGAAAATTGGTTCTCTAATCCAGGAAGGATTTCAAGGTGCGCTTGGGTATGTCAGAAGCTTTGTATCCGATGCTACTGCGGCACTTAGTAATTTTGATTTTTCAGGTTTTGGAAGAGATGCAGCAAACGTTGGAATCAGTATTGGTAAGTCTATTTACGATGGAATAGTTAACACAAATTGGGTTAATGTTATAAAAACCGTCACTGGCATTCTCCTTGGCGGAATTTCAGCTTTTGCTTCTTATGGACTTACAATTGGTCAAGCAATTTATTCTGGAATTGTAAATACTAATTGGACTGGACTTGCTAGTAGGATCTGGAACGGAATAAAATCTGTTGCCACTTACTTTGCTGAACTTGGAACCAGTTTATTTAACTCATTAAATAATATTAACTGGTCAGGCGTAGGAAGCAAAGCTGCCCAAGAAATTCAATCATTAATTGAAAAAGCAATTGATGGATTATCCGATATCGGTTCTCGAATTGCAAGTTTTATAGATGGATTCTCCTGGCAAAAGACAGGATCTGATGTTGGTTCAAAATTAAAATCTGGAATAGAGGCAATTAAAGGTTGGGCCGATAAACTCAAAGAAGGCTTCTTAAATGGTGGTTGGGAAGAAACTGGTAGAAAGGTAGCTACCACAATTCAGTCTGGCGTTTCCAAAATAACCGATTGGTATAGGGGATTAAAAGACAGTTTAACAACTTGGGCTACTGGCAACGATCCCAAAACCATTGGCCAAAAGGCTGGACAGGCTGTTGTAGACGCATTAAAAATTGCCTTTGAAACTGGCAAATCAGCACTTGCTTCTGCACTTGATTTAGCCAACGCCATTGCAGATCACTTCAGATCAAAGGGCGGCGGCAATATCGTCACTGGCGCAATCAAGGAAGTTATTGATTGGGCTAAAATAGGTATCGAGGGCGGCGGCCAATTCTTACAAGCTTTTACATCTGAGATTCTTGGCGGTATAGCGAATGCTATCTCATCCTCAATAATGGAAGGGATTATTGCCGGAATGAATGGATTATCTGGCCTTCCATACATAGGAGATACCATAGGTGGATGGGCTGATGAAGCAAGAACTCAGTTAGATGACATATATGCTAAGCAAGCTGAGGAGAACAAAGGTAAATACAAACCATTTTCAGATTTCTTCTCAAATACAGGCACTTCTTCCAATGCTAATCCAAACACTCAAAACTATACACCCACTTTAGAAGCAGGTGAGACTTACGAAGTAGGTCCTGACGGTAAGATGTACCAAGTGGTAGGAAGCACAGCAACCACTGGTTCCAGTTCGGCAGACTTAGGACTTGCAGCAAAATTAGGTGCTACTGGCGAAGTCTTTAATAAAGCAGGTGAAATTGGTAAATCGAAGGTCCGTTATGGCGGTAAAGTATATTCTCCTGAAGAGTTCGCTGTTCAGCTTGCGAAGGAAGGCAGAAACGAGAATGAAATCGTTGCTGTTCTTGAAGACATAAAGAAGAACACCAAGAGATCAAGCGGAGGCAGTTCATTCTTCTTTAATGAAAATAACGTTAAAGAAGCAATCAGCCCTATCGTTGCAGCAGCAACTACAAGCGCAGCTATACAAACTCAATCCTCAACCCAAGCTGGAAATAATCTTGTTAAATACGTCACAGCTTCTGGCGAAGGGTTATACACTAAGATAGATGATGCCGGAAGCGTATTCGCAATTTACGGAACCAACGCTGGAAGCACACTCTTAAATAATGCAAATAAAATGAGTGCATTATACAACAGTACTTGGGGTTCTGTAAATCAAAGTATTATCGCTACAAACTTTCAGGCTAGAGATACTCAACTTAGCGCAGCCAATACTATCGCTTCTCTTGGTTTAAATAATGCAAATAGTATTCTTACTCTTCAACAAAACGGCGCGGTTAAAATTGGAAATAGTTGGGGAAATAGTGTTGATTTATCTCAAGATAGTTGGATTACTGGAGTAGAACAGGCCGGCCAAACTTGGATAAATGGAGTAACCACGGCTGCTTTAATCCTAAAATCAAGTTTAAATTCAATAACTCCTGGTAGTACTGGTAAAAAACCCGGAATATTCGATGTCGTAGGATATAAACAGCCTGCGGGATGGGGAACCGGAACAAGTACTGGTTCTAAAAACACAGCTACGTTTGGTTTAAAAGATGCTAAAATTGTAGCAGATAACGCACAGTTTGAGGATTCGATATGCCAAGTAGATGAATGGGGTATGACTCCAGGACTTGGACAAAGCCTGATAGATGCGGGCGTTCTGACGCCAAACTACAATTATGTATCCAGCAAAAAACCAGTTGCTGTAGGAGATATAGCTAAAACTGGTGGACTTCCAGCTTCAGGTTCAGCAGGATATGTAAGTGTTTCTCCAAATGGCAATGCAACAATTGGGTTAAAAGATGCCAAGATTGTAGCCAACAATGCCCAGATGGATGATGCTATTTGCCAGGTCGATGAGTGGGGAATGACCCCAGGACTAGGACAAAGCCTGATAGACGCGGGCGTTCTGACACCCAATTACGGATATAAATATCAGGGATCTCCGGCGATGGTCGGTGATGTAGCCAACAGCATAGTCCAAGCAAGCCAGAAATCTTCAAACTTAGTAGTCAGTTCTGGTAAAACTTTTAGTACAGGTATTCAACAGAGTAACGTTCAAACAAAAGATACATTCAAGGCTGTAAGCACTGATGTTACTATCGCAGGACAGGCTTGGGATGGAAGTATACAAGCTTCTGAGTTTACCTGGAATAACGCAATCCAAGCGACAAGTCAGAATACCGTCATGACCGCACACACTGCCGGAACGTTCTTAACAAGTAGTGCGAATCAGGCTGCTTCCATAAACACAGTTAATACTGCACAAAATGCAAACGCTATTAGACAAGCTTCTGTTCAATGGTCAAATGATGGTAAATCTGTAAGCACTCAGTTCTTAACCAGTGGTACAACTGTAAATGATGGACTCAAAGCAAACGCAACCTCTCTGACATCAGCAGCAGATGCAATAAAGAATGCCACAGCGGGAATGAAACAAATCGGAGATATGTTTGTATCCGCTTCTTATATCCGAGGAAGCAGCGGCGGAACTGTTTTTGGTAGCAGCAAAGGCGCTTGGGTTGGAACAGGAAGTACTGCAATTGGAGGTGTAGGATATAGAGATTGGGGTGGTGCGGCTGCATCTGCGGCTTACTCTGGTGGATACACTGGTTCGTGGGGCAATTCATCATTCCATTATGGTTACGACTCTGGCGGTATATCAACTGCACCTCAAATAGCTGCTGTTTCTGAAAGAGGCCAAGCTGAGATTCACTTGACTCAAAGAAATGTTGATGAATTTTTCGGTATCGATAGAAGCAGTTCCAGCAATAAGCCAATGACTATCATTTTTGAAGTAAACGGTAAACAGATGGCAAGAGAAATCATGCCTTATGCTATTAATGAAGTAAAGCGCATTGGACTTAAGACTTATTAATTTATTTTCTTTTTGAGGTTTTTAAATGTTATATACTACCAGAAACAACTTAAAGAAACCTTCTCTTTCTGATCCATCTGCAATATCAGATTTAAATGATAACGCAGATATAATTGATTCTGCTATAGCGGAGTGTAACTGGACTGCTGTAAGTGATCCAACCACAGGCGATGATTCTGGTGATGGATATTCTATAGGTTCCAGATGGCAGAACACCTCTTCAGGAGATAGGTTTGAATGCAGCGATGCAACTGCTGGTGCAGCGGTTTGGGTCAAGTATTATCCTCAAGCAGGTGTTACAGATCATGGAGATTTAACTGGCTTAGAAGATGACGATCATACTCAATACGTCTTAGCTGCTGGAACCAGAACCATCACAGGCGCACAGGCTTTCGATTTGCAGCAAGTTGTAAAACAGATTAATACGCCTGCTGCCCCTGCTGCTGGATATACTGCTGTTTATGCCAAGGCAGATGGCAAGATTTATAAAAGACCATCAGGAGGGGCTGAGTCAGAGATAGCTGCTGGAGTGACTGATCATGGCGCTTTGACCGGCCTTACTGATGACGATCACACTCAGTATGTTAAAGATGCTGAGTTTACCGCAAAGGGCGATGTCCTTCTTGGCACTGGCAATGGGACTTTTGCAAAACTTTCGGCGTCGGATAATGGAAAAGTGCTGACTCTAGATAGCACGCAAGCTACAGGTTGCAAATGGGATACTCCATCAGTTGAAACGAGTGTTAATCTCTGGAGAGATGCACCAGGCACACCCACAAGGGTTTCAGATACTCAATTCACTGTCGCTGATGCTGGCGGCGCTAACAACTACGTATATCTTTATACAAAAAGTTTAATCCTAAAATGGGATGAAGGCGGAACATTCAATACCGCTATGGTAATTTCATCAAGTTACGCAGATGATACAGTAACGGTTGATATTGTTGGCGATTCTTTAACTGCGGGTTTTGCATCAATGAAGTATTGTTCCCAAAGGGCGCAATACCTTGAATGGTTTATCTTTGGTACTCAGGCAGTAGGCACTAACCTTGCAAGAACACATTATGCACCTTGTGATATGATAAAAATATCAATAGATACTTGGGTATCAGCTGCAGGAACTACAAATAGTCAAACAATAGATATAAACGACGATGGCACTTCAATCATAACCACAAAACCATCAATTGCAAGCGGCGCGACATCAGATCTTGATAATGTGTGTGACTCTCCAAGCACAGTTATTGCAATTGATAGCCTTTTAACACTTGATGTTGACGCAGTGCATTCAACGCCAGCCGATGAACTATACGCAAGACTCTGGTATTATCCAAACTTCTGGAGGTATATTCCATGAGAGTAGGACAATTCGCAGCGCCGCAATATGGAGTATATGGAAGATGGAATCTAACAAATACCTCAGATACTAGTGGAAATGGGTTAACATTAGCTAATTATAATACGGTAGGATTTTCATTAGCAATAATCGATAATGGCGCAGGACCATTTAATCCCGGTAAAGCATTATATAATACCGGAATAGATATAAGTTTAGGTGATGCAACAGGTTTTGCAATTCATTGTTTTTTCAAAGTAAATAGTTTACCTGAAACTACAGGAAACCAAAGAGTTTTTGATATTCGAAGTACAACAGGACAGTCCCGACAATGTATATGTTCATTAGCTTACGATGGAGTAAATTTAAATCATTATATTAGCTGTATGGGATCAAGATTTAATTGGCCTACGTCAAAGCCTATGGTTACTGGAAAATGGTATAGTTTATGGTTCTCTTATGTATCTCCAGAAAGTAAAATATATATTGATGGGGTATTAGGAGAAACTATAGGAAATTATACAACAACTACAACATCTAACAGACTAATATTAGGTGCAAATGCATATTCTTCTCCATCAGAATATTTGTATGGCATGATTGATGAATTCACGTTTTTTAATATTGCTAAATCTGATTCATATATCAGAAAATGGGAAAGCTACATTCATGGAAGAGAATTTTAGGAGTGTTTTACAATGTTGTCTCAAGAAGATTTGTCTACTGTTACAAGTGTAAAAGCTGAGATTGAAGTTCTAAACATGAAGTCTGAATCGATTGTTTCTGAGTCTGAACAGGAGATTGCGGTTCTTAGAACTCAAATAAAAACTATTGAAGATAATAGAAATAGAGACCTCCAAAGTATCCAAGATAGAATTACAGTTTTAAAAGATTCAATGAAAATAATTGCTTCTAAAGTTACTATTGAAGTTGTTCAAATAAAATAAATTCATTTTTATTAATCTCTTTTTCTGAGGTTTCATGCTTATTACTATTGGAGATACTTATCTTTTTGAAACTAAAACCTGGAGTGAATGGGCCTCTTCCACTTGGAGAGATCTTTCAGCACTCACATGGAAAGATATACTTGTGGGTGAAGAAAATTATGTTTTAAACACTACCGCAATAAATATTCACCACAGAGTAGAAGATGTCAGCACAGCGGATTTTCAGGTTTATGATGAAACAAATCAATGGCATTTTCAGAAAGGCCAACCAGTAGTAATTCGAAACCTCGACTATGAGACTGAGTTCTCAGGATTTATAAGTTCAGCAAAAGAAAAACATATCGCAGGCAGTACACAAATTGTTCACACAATAGAATGTATTGATAATCACTATCTAGCGCAGAAGAGGACAGTTGCTAAAGCCTTTCAGGATGAAACAGTTGAGACTTGTGTTCACTGGATTCTGGATAACGTTCTCTCCGAAGAGGGTGTTACTGAAGGTGAAATTCAGACCACAGGAGTAACGATTTCTCAAAAGGTCTTCGACTATGTTTCTGCTTCTGATGCGATGGACACTTTATCAGAATATGCTGGTTTCACATGGTTCATCGATGTAGATAAGAAACTCTACTTCATAGACAGAACAACCTATACAGCACCTTTCGATATCTCTGTTGTAAGCGGCGAAGTCCTTTATGTTGAAGAGGATTCTCTTGAGGTCACAGACGGAAACGATGAGTTCCGAGATATTCAGTATATTAAAGGTGGACAGGCTGAAACAGATACTCAAACTGAGTACTTCAAGGGAGATGGAGTTCAAACTTCGTGGGCCTGCGGTTATAAGTTAGGTAGAGAACCTACAATCTATGTCTCCTTAAATGGCGGAGAATACGTAGAAGCAGATGTTGGAATTAAAGGTGTTGAAACTTCTAAGGATTTCTATTGGTCCAAAAATGATCCAATCATAACACAAGATCCCACTGAAACAAAACTAACATCTGTAGATACTATAAAAATAGAATATGTCGGTTTATATGCAATTGTTGTTAAGTCTGCTAACTATGCAGCTATTGCTGACAGGCTTGCGATTGAAGAAGTAGGAACCGGAAAAGTAGAATGTGTTGCAGAAGATTCCTTAGCCACCACAAGAGATTCGGCACTTGAGAAAGCCAATAGCATTTTAGATCATTTCTCAGTTGTAGGTAAGAAAGTAACTTATCGTACTACAGAATCTGGTCTTTCTGCTGGTCAGTTGCAGCATATAACTATTCCAATGCATGATTTAGACGACGATTTCTTAATTACAGATATAGATATCACTGAGTTTGGATATGTTTCTTATTATGATATAACTGCAATAAAAGGACCAGTAGACGATTATTGGACTAAAGTATTCTTAAAACTGAAAGCGGCGGGTAAAACCTCAGCAGAATCTGCTGGAGAAGTAGATGTTTTAATCGTCTTGAATGAATTTACCCATACTTGGCAGGATGTGGATTCTCCAAATATTTTTGAATATGTTTATCCAGGTGATTCAACTTTCCCTGGAACCGCTGAACTTCCCTGTTTTGAAGATGGAGATGAAATAAAATATATCGAACTTTGTATCGATGGAGATTGGACTTACAGAAAATACAGAACAGCGCAGACTATTGAAGACGATCAAATTACTACAACCGTTATAATTCCATCCGAAGAAGGCAACGGCACTATTTCAGCGATTAGAATGTATGGTGGAGATTTAGCAACTGAAACGATTGGAACTGGTGTTCTTTTAACTGAACATTCCTTCAGTAAGATAAAAAATAGTTTGGAATCACTGCAATTGACTTTCTTTGATATTAAAGGCTGGTAATTTTTTATGACTTACAACTCTCATGATTTTAGCGAAGCTGCTGGTTCTGAAGATGAAAAGATCGATTGGTTGAATGAACTGGAAACTCAATATGAGGAAGCAACAGCTTATTTGGATACTTTAACTCATTCTTCCCGATATTATACTAAGGCCGAGTGTGATTCTAAATATTTTAGTGCTTCTACTGACGGTACAGGTTCCGGTCTAGTTTGTGAAACTCTTGGTGGATATACCGCACAACAAATGATCAATATGGGGATACCTTCCAAGGTTATTGGTATCTGGCCAAATTCTGAAGCATCAATTCCTTCTGGTTGGTATCTCTGTGATGGTTTGAACGGAACTCCTTACCTTATTGGCAGGATTCCAATATGTGCTGGAGATACTTATAACGTTGGTGACACTGGCGGAAATTTAACTCAAACTGCAATCTCTTCTGCGCTAACTATTGGAACTCACGCGCTAACAGTGGATGAACTTCCAGCACATACTCATGGATATACAGATAATTATAGAAATAATAGCGTAGGCGCTGCTGGATCTTCGTATGGTGTGTCTGTTGATCATGCAGGTCGTCTTACTGACTCTGCAACATCAGTTGCGCACGGTCATAGCAGTTCAGCTTTTACTGGCACTGAATTTAGTATTTTACCTCCCTCAATGGCACTTTGCTATATTATGAGGGGTGAGATTTAATGTATGTTAAATATCACGACCCCTGGACAGAAGGAACTGATAAATTATCTGCCCAATCTCTGAATCATATTGGAACTCAGCACCCAGAATTAATAACAATTTTTGATGCACACAACCACGATACAACACATTATACCAAAACGCTTGCAGATGACACATTTTTCTCTACATCCTTTATGGGATTGGACTCAGGTTTTGATGCTGAATATCTGGATGGTCAGAGTTTAAATCAGATTGTAGGAACTTCGCTACCTGTCGGGTCGATTATGTGGTGGGGTGGAAATGATGGAGACGTTCCGTCCGGTTGGGTAATTTGTAACGGTCAAACAGGAACTGACGATTTTAGAAATAAATTCATCGTAGGTAGTGGATCAACTTATTCTATCGGCAACACTGGTGGTTCTTTAACTGCAAACATTTCTGGTTCTGTTTCTGTAGCTGATCATATTTTAGTCGGAGACGAAATGCCACTCCACACTCACACATTTGATGATAAAATTAATGGATATAGTATGTGTGCTGCTGGTGATGCTGGAACTGGTGCTTGTTCTTTAAGCACAACCTCAGATTCACGAACTACAGGGTCTGCTGGAGGCGGTGGAGGTCACAACCACACTGGCAATTCGATAACTCTGAACTCTATAGATATAACTCCAGCATATTATGCACTATTTTTAATAAAGAGGTTGAGTTAAAATGGCTTATATTAAAAATGAAACCTGGACTGCAATTACGCCAATAACTCTCTCTAAGTTAGATAATCTTGAAACTCAGTTTGACGAAGGCTATGATTACTATTTAAATCATGATCATCTGACGGATTATTATACAAAAACTCAGATGAACACAACCTTCTGGTATGCGAGTAATGATGGGTCTGGAAGCGGTTCTGACGCTGATCTAATTTACCACGCTGACGGTAACATGCATGCTTCCGATTTCGGCGGCTTAGGAATACCAACTGGACTTATAATTATGTGGTCTGGTGTTTCAGCACCTTCTGGTTGGCATCTGTGCGATGGAGATTCAGGAACCAGGAATTTAAGAGATCTCTTTGTAATCTGTGCTGGAACAGGTTCAGGTTTCGCTGTTGGAGATACTGATACTGGACTTCATACACCGACTGGAACTATTTCAATCGCTGGACATGCACTTACTACTGAAGAAGTTGCAGGACATCAACACACATACGGAGATAAATACGCAGGCGGTGGCAATACAGGATACGCTATTGAAGGCACTGGTTATAGATACACAACTGGCACTTCAACAGATTCAGACACAACAGGATACAGTAGTGCTGGTAAAAATCCAGCAGATGAACATAGCCATGAGGCAACTTTTACTGGAAATGAATTTACAGCATTGCCGCCATATTATGCATTGGCTTATATCCAGAAAACAGCATAAAAAAAAGAAAATTACCCGATTCTTAAAGAAATCTTATAAGCATCATGTATCATTCTGTATCTATCTGCTAGAATTCCTAATTTGTGCCAATCACTATCAAGTGTTTCTACGACTTCTAGGGCAGATTCATACTCTTTCTTTTCTAGAGATGCCCAAACATCGATTGCTTCATTGATTCTATCGGGTTTTACTGTTGCTACTATTTCAGTTTTCTTCTTTATGAAGGCAGCTTCTTTTATTTTCAGAATCTTCTTGGCAAACTCGCGCTTTTCATTTACGGTTTCAAACCTATTAAAAAGTGCGTCGATTTGTTCCAGAGTAGGTAGATAGTTTTTATTTCCAGTCTCAACAATTTCTTCTATCATTGAAAATCACCAAAAAAAAGGTTAAGCGTTCATCCACGCTTGCAGTGCATTTAACTTGTCTTGATCCTCTGCGGCTGCTGGTGGTATATGTCTTCCGCCAGCCCTCATATCGACTACTGTGGTAGTATTATCCAGACTTGCAGCCTGAATAGGATTCTGAGATACAACAGTAGATGGATACTTTCCGAGTTTTAGAATGCCTGTCTTTGGAATTACAGTTCCATCAGGGATTGATAGAGATTCAATTCTAACCTGATCGCCAGCGAACAGATTTGCAATGCCAGAATTCCACAGATTAACCTTCTCATTGAATTCGGATACTAGGTTTCCATTCTGTGCTTGTGCTGTCAGGAATCCTATCTCGAAAGCATATTCTGCGCCGTCGAAGAATCCGTTCTTGTAATCATCAGTCTGTGCTTGAACAGTTCCCGCCATTCCAATGAAGGCAATGGCAAGTATTAGTGATATTAGTTTTCCGAACATTTATTTCACCTTTTAGATAGTATTATCAAACCCTGAGTATTCGTATTCATAGCCGCAGTTGGGACATATACCATCTGTAACGTCGAATGATGCGAACCAACAACTTGGACACCAGAATAGGACGAAATATTTAGGGTACATTTACTTCGACCTTACAGTTTTACACCACAATACGGACATCTTGGTCTCTTTACCCAGTAATGAATGAGATATAGAAGACCAGGGAAAGCGCCGAGTAAAACTAGGATTATGAATATGAACCAACTGAAATCCTTCTTAGGAAGGACATCTCTTGTGCAAGATTGACACACAACCATTTAAACCACCACTCATATTTGACTTAGAAGTTGCCTAGAAGTTGTATTCTTAGCACTTACTATATAGCTTAATCAAAGTATTTAAATGTTTCGCAAAAGATATTCTTGTTATTTCTCCCCAAAATAACGCTTCGGGTCTTTTTATAGGCCCGATTCTATTTATTTCATTTGCACTTTTTAAGTACATATGTAAGTTTTAATTACATATGCACGTATCTAGGACAATAATTGTTTTCGTCTGTAGTATGCCCATACCAACACTTCCCTTTTTCATCAAGCCTGAGGTTGAATAGAGAACAGTTCTTACATCTCCTGTTCAGGATTCGAGATGTGATCCAATATTTTGATGCTTTATAAGAGAAGTAAATTAATCTAAATAGGGCGTTCATAAAAATCCTTCAATTCCAGATATTGGATAAAACGAATAACAGACTCTACAGGCATTTGATAAGCTTGACAGAGGTTATAGATTTGATCTTTGGATTCTTTGGTTAGGTTAATACCTGCCCTTTCGAAGATATCTAGATCTTCAATTGGTTTGTTTACTTCTATTGTTACATTATTATCCAGAAGATTTATTAGTTCATCTCTATCATATTCTAGATAATCTTTTAGTTTTAGAGTTACAGAAATTGTATCTTCTGTAAGGTCCACAATTGCTTCTTTTAGTTTTCCTTTTATAAACATGTTTTACTCCTCAGAGTCTTGACTATCTTCCAACATCACAAGCGTCCAGCCTTTAGGAATTGGCTTATCTGCTGGCCAAGGGCATATACACAAGGCAGTTTCTTTTTCTTCCATAACTATACCTTTACAACCCATTTTCCTTCGTCCCATCTTGGGTAAAGACATCTTTTTGTCTCTTCTTCGGTTGCTTCTCTATAACCTTCAGGGATACCCTCTCCAAAGAACACTAGAACGGTTCCTGGCGGAACGTAATATTTTCTAGAATCCATTAAATTCATCCCATGACCAAGACCAAACTGGTTTATAGGGTTCACGATTAGTTGCGCGTGATTTAGCTGCTTGTTTTTCCCAATAGTCCGATTGTTTGTAAGTGTAACTCCCAACTCCAACACCAGTTATAGTACACCATGGAGAATAATCAGATGATGTTACTGAATCGATGATTATGGAACCTCTAAGTGTTCCTCCGAGATAGAAGAATTGAGAGAGTTTGGCATCGATAGAAATTTCTGAACCACACTCTATTGAATCAGAACATTCTAGTAACTCATGTTCCCATGCTTCACCATAGAAGAGTTTCCAAGAATAGTAAAGTTCACCACTCTGATTGATTCCATAATTATAGGACGGAGTAAAGATAGTATTATAGATTTTTAGAACATCTGTCATTCTATCTTAACTCCCTTTCTTCTCAGTTCTGCAATCTGTTTCTCGAAGGTTCGCGGGCCGCCATAGGCAACTATTTTTACAACCCTGATTTCATTCTTAAGGCGGTCGCAACACTTTTGTGTTGCTTCTAGCACAACTCGTTGTGCGTCTATTTCTTTTTGGAGTTCTTTACAACTGTCGCAACGTTTTACGTTGCTTTCAACACAACTTCGTTGTGTGTCGCACATCAAAACCTCAATGGTCTAGAATGTCTTTGATCATACAGAATACAGGCAAACATTGCTGCTTCTCTGACTTCGGTTGGTGTAAACTCAGCTTTCTCAATAAGAGAATAGATGCTGTGAACTAATGCGTGATAATATGGATCTCTGTGATACCTATCTTCTGGTGATAGATGGATGAGAGGCTTGTAATCTTCTTTAGTTGTTACCTTGCCGGAAGGAGATGACTTTCCGTTGGGTGAGTTTTTACTTATAGAGTAAGATGTCCATCCATATGCTTTACCTGCCATCTCTCCTAGAACAAAAATTTCTGATATTGGTTTGTACTCAACCTCGTATTCCCCCACAAATATTACATAAATTGGCGTTTCAGAACAAATTGCGATTTCAGTTACGATTGTGGAATCTCCTTTCATCCAGTAAACTGCTTTATCACAATCAATTCCTTTAATTCCTACAGATACTGGTTTACCATCCACAAACACGATTGGTTTCTGCGCGAGGGGATAACCGAGATTAAAGCACTTTGTTTTACCATCAGCACAAAATCTGACTATTTGGAGATTAGTTTGCATTTTATTCACCCTCTCCGCCAAATAAAATTCTAAGAAACTCTTTTTGCATTTCCAAGTCAATATATTCTATTTCAAAAAGAAGTGATCTTTTTCCAGAGTCAAGAAGAGATTCACCCCAATCAAAGTGTTCTAATTCTTTAGTATATGCTTCTTTTAGTTCTGGACTCAGATTAATATTAAAGAATTTATATCTACCTTTTTCTAAATCTTCCGCAACCTGGCGCAAGATTTGGATTATTGCGGAGGTTTGGGAATCCATTTTAGAACTCTTCCTGTGCTGGTCTCACGCGAACCCTAAGAACAGTAGAAGTCGGAACGATTTCAAGTTCAGCGATTACCTTTTCTGGGATTTTGATTCTACCTCTAGAATCTGGGACAGCCAAAAATTCATGATAAACCATAATACAATCACTAATATAATAATTCTTACCCAAAGTATTTAAACATTTCTATTTAATTGTGTTAAAAAGGAAAAGAAAGAACAACATATAAGTTTTAGAGGATTAAATATTTATCATACATAGTTCTTTTAGTTTGATCCTCAACAAAGACATATCTCAGAGTAGTTCTGATATCGCTATGTCTCAGGATGTCTTTTACTATTCTAATGTCACAGCCGCGAGATACCATCAAGGTAGCAGGAGAAGCGCGGAAGAATACGTGCGGGCCAGCTTTCTTAGAAATTCCCGCGCGGTCTTTATAGTCTTGAAATACATCATATATTGATTCTTTGGTCCATTTTCTTCCATAATCTGTGTAGAATAAATACTGTTTATCATCAATTAGAAGTGGTGGTCTCATTCTTAAATATGCAGTCAATACTTGGGCGGTCCTGTCATTTATAAAGACTATACCATCTTTACCCCCTTTACCACTATTTATTCTAATCGAAAGTGACTTTAAATCTAAGTCTTGATCTTCAATATTTGCTAATTCTGATGACCTCAAACAGGCATAGAATCCTGTCATAAACATCGCAAGATGTTTTATGTTATATATAGCTGAGAAGATTTTATCTATTTCTTCTTTTGTAAAATACCTAGGAATTTTATTATCTCTCTTTAATATCTTGGGTTTAAAATCTATTCCTTGCATCTTCAGATATGATTTTATTGCGTAGGAATATTGATTATATGTTGATTTACTTATGTTTTTCGTCAATAGATATTCATAAAACTTATCTATATGCTTCTGTTGTGGCCTGGTAGTTTGGGAGTATTTTAGGAATCTATATAGATAACTCTCATATCCAATCACGGTACTATTTCTATAACCTTGTGTTTTTAGATATATAACATACTTCGCGATCTCTAACTTATATAGTGCTTCGGAGTCTTCGAGATCTATGTTCCAATCACTACCTGTCTTTAATCTGTGACGGCTATCCTTCATTTCGCTATCCCCTATTTTCATTTTTACTACATTCCCGAAGGGGATGGAAGTTTTCTGAGATGAAATCGATATCTGCGGGGCTTGTCTTAAATTTTGATGTCTAATCGGGATCGGAGACCCGGAAGTACTTGCCCCTCGAATTCAGAAACTCAATTAATGCAG
>JBHGBB010000070.1:0-16311 GCA_041946755.1 bacterium
AGTCGGTTTATTGGCCATAGTAGTCCAAATCTTGGTGATCGGGTCATACCTTTCTACTACATTAGCATATCCACCAGAACCTTCTCCACCAAAGATATAGATTTTCCCATTGACCGTGGCGGCAGCCGGCCGGCTCCGGGTAACCGTCATTGATGAAAGGATAGACCAACTGTTCGATACATCGGTATTACTAACGCTTTCCGATATGACCCAATTTAACGTAGTATCAACTATGGCGGTATTACTAATCGTTATGGTGTCGTAAAGCGTTGAGCCCTGGATGATCGTTTTCGAAATCGATGCCGGAGATACGTTAATTTCCGGCGGCAGTTCTGCAACATAGATAATGCGGCTATAACTATTATCCGATTCGATCGATTCCAGATTAAGCTTGGTGACATCTACGATCAGTTGAATGGTATGCCATCCATAACTGTTAAAAACATAGGGTGTATCCCAAGCGCCAACGGTTTGGTTCGCAGCCATGGTGGTGTTTCCAACCCACCAACTGCCAATATTAATCCCGTTGTCATACACATGGAAATAGACCGTGGTTTTCGTAGCATAATCGCTATCATTTATCGCGCCCCAACTAAGATAACTGGTGAGTCGGGAATATACCGGTCCTTCGGTTTGATTCGGCGCGGGCCCAATCACGAGTTTATCTGACCAGCCGGATATGGCATAAGGAACGAGATTCGGCAGGTTATCGAGATATTTCTGAATGCTGATATCGTCGATGAAAGCGCCTTGATAGTTATTAGCGCCATCACTGGTGAATCGATATTGCATCCATACCTGTTCATAACCCCGGATATCGCCTAACGTTGGAATGGTACTGAAATCGAGATTCCGATATACCCAACCGCCGGAGGTTCCGCTTTCGTTATAGCCATAGAAGTTGCTGCCATCGGTGGAAATAGAATAGTAAACATAATCATGGTCGGTTTCGGAGATATTCCATAAATAGAACGAGAGTTGGGCATTGCTGCAGGAAGTGATACTGAATGGTCCATAGGTCATTATCGCATCCATGTTGCTGGTATAGTTACTGATCGATGGATAAGTACCCAGCGACCCGCCATTCGCGCACCAGGCACTCCAGGAACCGTTATGCGGCAGATAGGAATCTTCGTCCCAAGTCGGATCCCCTGAGACTGACCAACCGGTATAGGGAAAGGTAGTTTCAAACCCTTCGCTGAATATCGTGGTCCATCCGCTGAAGGTTTGTAATGCAGAGTTCGCAGGCGAAATCGCATCCGTTCGAATTATAGGTATCAGGGTTGCCATTTGAATCGATATCGGTTGCGCTTGGATAGTGCTTGCCAGAACAGGGTGTATTAATCCGAAAAGCAATAATCCTAAAACACCGAAAAAAAACAATTTGGAATGACGAGTATATCGAGTGCAACTAATACTATTCTTAGATAAGGTATATGATCGATAAGATTCTTTTTGAGTATACATTAATTATATCTCCTAATTAAAAAGAATTGGTGGTTGTAATATTACATAAAAAGCTTTCTATTATACCATAAAATATTAATAAATCATCAGTTAAGTGATTTTCTTTAGCATAAAACAGCTAACCTATTTCGGGATTAGATTGCATTAGTTGATCGCTGAAAATGAGATTATGAGCAACGATCCTTATTAGACTGAGACACGAGTTATCTTTAGGTTGGAATATACTAATTGAGAGAGAAATACTTATCCGGTTGGTTTTAGGCGGAGTGATTCTTTTCCATTTGGCAAAGAATCACTCCGGGTAGTGGACTCTTCAATCCTCGAAATTTATACCACCAGAACTATGTCCGCAGTCCAGCCCCTTATTTCCTGATGATTATATCTATCTAACAGATTGATTTGTTTATAATTAAGTATCCTTACCATCATTTATCGATAGTCTGGAATTCCTGCTGATACATAACCACCCAAGACCGGAGTTGCACCGAACGAGATCGATCTCGTTCGGTGCAACCTCAGTGGATAATAATGAAATTCAGTTAAATAAAGATACCGAACTTGAGAGGAAAGAAAACCAATAAAAAGTCGGGGCTGAGTTGGTTCAGCCCCGAAATGAGATTAGAGAAATTAGAATAGGGAGTGATCCCAATAATAGGATGAATCTTGTCCGCCTGAGGCGGATTGGTTTACCGCAACCTCATCGAAATAGAGGTTGGCGCTTGGCTTACCAGTCGGATTAATACCAACAAACTGGACTGCGTTATCTGCAGTATAAGGTGTATACCCGAACTGCAGTTGCCGCCATACTCCGGGAGTCCATTGTCCGGATTGGAGAATCGCATTACCGCTTTCAATAACTTTTGAATAGGCACTGTTGTAACTATAGAGATAAAGGTATACTTTTTGGGTATTGCTTGCAGAGCCGGCATCGCTATACACCCAGATTTTCGCCGTCGCATTTCGACCGGCATATGGGAAATTAAACAATTGGCTGGCTTTACCTTTTTCACCGCCGGTCTGGTTGGCTTGCATTACACCATTATGCCCAACCCAGCTGCTTAACCAGTTCCAAGTTCCTGGACCGGTACCATCAGCATATACCTGAGTTAACCAATTAGCAATATCGGAATCGAAGTTCGGATTCAAAATAGCAACATTAGTCGCGCCGAAACTTTTTTCTACCAGCGACGGTGCCTGAAATACATAGATGTCGTCGATATACAGACTACCGTTGACTCCGCTGGAAAGGTTATTGATTCCGACCACTTGCACACCCAGAATCGTATTGGCGGTATAGAACGATATTTCGAGCTGCTTCCAAATTCCTGCCCCTTCAAAAGCACCGTTACTCGGTGAGATTACTTGATTTCCTACTGCAGCGAGAGCCATGCTTTGATTATACTCTTGCAAGTATAAATATACTTTCTGCTGTTTGGTAACATCGGAAATATCGGTAGCAACTTTCGCTTTTGCGGTATACCATCCCGGTGTAGAGACGGTAAATATCTGGCTTAATTTAGCTTTTTCTCCCGCCGCTTGAGTTAGCTGAATAACGCCATCCTGACCGTTATAACTACTAGCCCAGGATAATGTCCCGGGACCGGTACCATCAGCATAGATTTGGAAATACCAACCAGTAGTATCGCTGCTAGAACTAAACCGATTGTTCCGGTTTAGAATTTCATAAATATCCATGGTTTGTTTTTCCCAATCGTTGCTGGTACTATCCGGCTTAACCGTCAGAATCAACTGCGCTGGCGCGATTAGCGCTGCGTTCGGTTGAATTGAACCGGTACTTCCACTCATGGTTGCCAGGATTTTTCCGGTATCGGCAGGATTCGAATAAACCACTTCCCCGAAATAATAGCCGGGGTATGGAGTCCCACCATCTTTAATAATCGAAACGTTAATATCGCCACCGCAATTCTCCACTTTCTCGCCATCATCAACCAATGCCGGTTCCAGTTTGGGTAACAGATACGAAGAATATTTCAATACCGATGGATATTCCATGGTTCCATCACCGACATATACTATCGTATCCATTGCAAATCCGGAAGTTAACGGCGTTAAATAGTCTACTACTTTTGTCGAGGCATTGATCGATACCGACCCGACATTGCCGATATAATAAGGTAACCAGCCGGCAGCAGTCGCATAATTCGATAAGGTAAACGCATTTGATAGTGGTGTATTCTTCAATATTTTAATATCCGGCAGCAGTTGCGGTGTTGCCCAAGAACTGGCAGCAATATAGTTCGATTTAGTTAATGTGCTAGCGCCATAGGTATTACTCGCAATCAGGGTAACCGAAAAATTCCCGGCAGTAAGATATTTATGGGTCGGATTCTGCTGGGTGCTGGTTTGTCCATCACCGAAATTCCAGTTCCAAGCGGTAGGGCTGTTTGCTGAAGTATCAACATAATTGACGACTAACGGAACAGCTCCGCTTACTGGCGAACCATAAAATCCGGCTACCGGCGCTGGAGGTGTTACATAGGGAATCAAGGTCGATGCAAGAGTATAGGTATAATCACCACTCGTTCCTCCGTTATTATTAGCCGCTAAACCCGAAGAATAAAAAGTAGCGGTGCTGGTAGTTGTTGCCGGCGCAGTCCAACTGAAATTCCATTGTCCTACCGTTTGACCGGAATAGGTACCGGCTGATTTTTGGTTCAGGAATCCGCTTGAGATAGAGGTATTGGTAGAATCGGTTACGACTAAGGTTCCAGCAGTGGCTTTTAATTGAAATCCCCATCGGGTTTGCCCGGACTGAATAATATGGAGTTTCAAAGAATAGGTTGAATTCGCGACATAGGATGCTGGTAATCCATACAATTGCAACTTACCAGAACCGGAATTAACGGTTCCGCTATGACACTGGGTGCAGTTCCGATATTGGGTTGGTCCACTACTATAATCGCTTGAACCCATTCCGCTAGGATAAGCAAAAACCATCGATGGTATTAAAAGAAGAATAAAGATAGATAATAGATAAGATAAAATTTCTATTCGCTTATTACTCATAAAGAACTCACCTCCTTCCATACAAGATAAATTTTATCCTATATTAACCGGAATGTCAACCATTTTTATCCTGATTTAGGGGAAAAACGTATTTTTGATGGATAAGGTGGTTGGGATTATTGCTTAACTGTTGTTGAAATAGTCAAGGCTGGGCTGGATTCTATCGGATTACCAAGGGCTTTATCGATTTCCTGTTTCCAAACTGCATACGCTGCCGGTTTGAGATGGATACCATCGCTGGAATATTCCTGTCTTAATTGGCCGGTACTATCCTTCATCAAGGGATGTAAATCCAGATAGTGATATCCATATTGCCGGGCTAAATGCTTAAGTTTGATATTTAATTCGATAACTTGCGGATTCCGATCGGCGAAATGATCCCGGCAGGGAAGTACCGACTCTACATATACCGGGACTTCCGGCAACCGAATCTGAATGCGGTTTAATACATCCCGATATGCGGAAGTGATTTCATCCGGAGTCCGTTTGCCACTGAGATCATTAATCCCAATCATAATGAATATGTGTGATGGATTGCAGTTGAATACCGAGTTATCCAATCGGCGGAGCACTCCGATTTTACCGATCCCGACTCCATCGCCGCCGATCCCGCGATTGAGCACCCGTTGTCCGGGAAAATATTTCTTAACATTGAACCCTTCGGTAATCGAATCCCCAACCAATACCACATTTTTTAAGGTTTCGTTTTCAGATTCAAACTGGCTGACCCGCTGATAGTAATGCGGAAAAGAATAGGTGCTAGATATTATAATGGATAACCAGAGAAGTAAAACGAGCCCTGATTTTATCTTTCGATTTAGTTGCCTTGATGCCATAAGGTATCTTTCCTTTATAAAAGTATACGATTAAAACTAGCGAAAAAAGTGTTTAGTATTATACCATTATATAGGGTAAAATTATATGATTGAACACCCTAAAAAGCAGGCATAACTATGCGAAAGAAAATCAAATTCATTTTTGGATTCCACAATCATCAGCCGGTAGGGAATTTCGAGCATGTTTTAGAAAATGGGTATCAGAAAGCATATCAACCATTAGTAGAAACGTTCCTGAAACATGAGCAGATGAAAATCACCTGGCATTTTACCGGATTCTTATATGATTGGCTTAACCAACATCATCCGGAAATGAACGACCAGCTTAAACTCATGGTTGATCGCGGGCAGGCAGAGATGATGACCGGCGGTTACTATGAACCGATATTATCGGTTATTCCGGAACATGACCGGCAAGGACAGATTCGAAAATTAACCGAGTATGTGAAACAACATACCGGGTATCAGCCAACCGGAGCCTGGTTGGCGGAACGGGTCTGGGAACCGCAGTTAGCCGGGACCTTTGTCGATGCGGGAATAAAATATACCGTTACCGACGATTCCCATTTTCTCTCCGCCGGATTAGCAGAATCGGAAACCTGGGGATATTATTTAACTGAAGAGTTAGGGAAAACTCTGGCGATTTTCCCAATCAATCAACTACTGCGATATACCATACCTTTTCAGGAACCATATAAAACCATTGAAGTGTTCAAACAAGTGAACGACCAGCCGGGAGAACATGTTTTAGTTATGGCGGATGATGGCGAGAAATTCGGGATTTGGCCTGGTACTTATGAACATTGCCATGTTAAAGGATGGCTGCATCGGTTCTTAGAAGAGATCGAGAAAAATCTGGATTGGATAGAGCCGATGACGTTTACTGAATGCCTACAAACTACCGCCCCGCTCGGGCGGATATATCTGCCAACGGCTTCGTATACCGAAATGATGGAATGGGCGATGCCGACTTCAGCAATATTGCAATACGAGCAATTGGTTGAAGATTTGGAAACCCAGAATAAATATCAACCGAACAAACATTTTATTCGGGGCGGATTCTGGCGGAATTTCCTGGTTAAATATCCGGAAAGTAATAATCTGCATAAGAAGATGCTGTATGTCAGTAATAAAATCCAGCAGATGGTTAATCAAAAGCAAGGGTTGAAGTCCAAACCATCCGCAACCGGTAGTCCGAAATCCGCATTGCAAAAGGCGCAAGATGCGCTCTGGGCTGGGCAGACCAATTGCGCGTATTGGCATGGCTTATTCGGCGGCCTCTATTTAAACTACCTCCGTGATGCGTTATATCGCAGTATGATTCAAGCCGAACAACTGGTAGACCAGGTGCAGCATAAAACCCAATCTTGGATCGAAGTCGACCAACTCGATTTCGATGCTGATGGGCATCAGGAGATTTTGGTAAATACTCCGAACCTGAGCCTCTATTTCAAACCGAGTTATGGCGGTGCATTGTTTGAATGCGATGTTAAACAGATAAACTTCAATATTTTAGATACCTTGTCCCGGAAGAAAGAAGCGTATCATGCGAAAATTGTAGAAGCGGAATTGCAGTCGGATACGGATTCCGACCAGCAGGAAATGAAAAGTATCCATGATTTGGTGATTACCAAAGAACCGCATCTGGAGAAATATCTATACTATGACTGGTATCAAAGGTATTCATTCCTAGACCATTTTATGCCAATTGATGCGAGTCTTGAAGAGTTCAGCCAGAGTAAATATGCCGAACTCGGCGATTTCGTTAACCAGCCCTACCAAGTAAATATCCCAAATATTGAATCTCAAAGCCCAAATACAAACCTTGAATTAAAACGCTCAGGTTACGTCTGGTATGAAGGGAAACAGGAACCGATGCTGGTAACCAAACGATTCCTGATTCCGAAAGATACGGCAACGGTTACAACGGAGTATACTATCCAAAACCTTTCGCAAAAGAAACTGAAAGTTAAATTTGGTATCGAACTCAATTTAGGGTTATTAGCCGGGAACGCGCCAGACCGATATTATTATTTTACCGGTAACCAAATTACTGATAAGCATTTGAATAGTATCGGTAGTGTAAATCAAGTATCCGAAATGGGATTAGTCGATGAATGGCAGCAGTTGGATATCAATCTGCAGTTCGATACTCCAGCCGAAGTATGGCGGTTTCCGATTGAAACGGTCTCCAAATCCGAAGCGGGTTTCGAACGGGTATACCAGCATTCAGTTGTCTACCCGAATTGGATACTGAATTTAGACCCGGGCCAGAGTTGGCAGATGCAGATTATTCAACAGATTAAGGTTAGTCATTAACCCGCATTTAGGCGAACATCGATTTGAATCTTAACGCATCTTGGAACATAAAAGCGTTGTTAAAAAAGATATAGGTTTCGGCAATATTCTTCTGTTCAACCATTTGTTTTAAATACTTCAAATCCTGCTGCGTATATTGATATCCATACCCACCAATCCCATGCAATCGCCAATATCGGATTCGTTGCGGGATACTGTTGTTTTTGAATGGGTCGATGACATGGATTAGATTCCATTCAGAACAAATATCGTTGATTATCTGCTCATCCCATGCTCCACGAGGTTCCCATCCCAATAAAAAGGCTTCTCGATTGAGTTGACTAAAAAATTGATGCATATTCTTGATATTTTCCGGTATCGGTTTAAAACTTGCCGGACATTGGAAAATAATCATCCGTGCTTGGAGGATCTTAGCGATGGTTACGGTTTGCTCCCAGGCAGCGAAAACTTCTGCAGTTGGTTTGAAGCTGCCATACCGGATCTTTTTATCTTCAGAAATAACCAGTTTAGTTCTCCGATAAGTTGGGCTGGATGGCAGATGGGTAATCAATTGCCATGCTTTCATTGAGAAGATAAAGTTTTCCGGGGCGAGAGATCTCCATTTGTTAGCGATCCGGTGTTCTGGAAGTTGATAGAATGTCTGCTGGATTTCGATAATATCGAAATATGCAAAGTAATCTTCCTTTTTCAGCGGGAAACCGCAACACCCGATTTTTAAGATATGCTGATTCTGTTCCATGAGTATAAAGTATACCAGAATAAATGGGGGCTAAAAAGAGAAAGTAAGATAAAATTCTGATATAATAAAAGTAATTCTATTTATAGTAAAGGAGAAAGAAGTATGCACTTCAGTAATATCTTTAAAAAGGATTACAGCAGCTTGATTGGTTTGGTAGTAATTGCGGTGATTGCTATTGGAACAGCATATGGTATCCCGCAAGATTTTACTTTCGTTCAAATCAGCGATATCCATTCTCCATTACCGAAAAGCCAGGAGACAATAGCGGAAATTGCCAAACTGAAACCGATCTATTTAGCACCGTATAAAACCATGAGTCTACCGCCTTCATTTATCATTGCGACCGGAGATATCACCGAGTTCGGGATGAAAGGATGGAGCGCCTATAATTCCTATATCGCTCAATGCAAAATACCGGTATATAGCGAACTGGGGAACCATGATAATACCTGGAGCGCATTACAGCAGGAATTAAGGAAGTTGTATGGCTCACCCTATTATTCCTTCGATACCTTCGGCTGCCATTTCATTGGCTTGGTTTCTCCGACCATCCAGGAGCCGTTACCGACATTTGATGTCGCGATGCTGAACTGGCTGAAACTGGATTTAGCGATGGTTGGCCAGAAAACTCCGGTGTTTATTTATTTCCATCATCCATTAGATACCAATGAATATGCATCTCCACTCGAACGATATACCTTAATGGATATTCTGCGGCCATATAATGTAGTGCTGATCATGACCGGGCATGGGCATAGTGCGGTCGCCTATGATTTCGATGGTATTAGCGGAGTACAAGGCGGAAGCACCTTCGGGAATAGAGCGGGATATAATGTGATTAATATCAGTAAAAACAAACTGCAAGTTGCATATACCTTGGCTACCGAAACTATAGCGAATATTAAATTGATTGAAAAAGAGATACCGGCCGCAGCCCAGTATCCGATTATTACGGTACTTAATCCTACTACCGGGCATGTAATCACCAACGGGGTTTTAACTATCCGGGCGACTATCCGGAATACCAAAGACCAGGTTAAAACCGCTTTTTATCAGGTGGATGACGGTGCGAAACAATTATTACCCTATCTGGATTTCTATTTCGGGGTTTCGACTACGGTAACGGATTTAGCCAATGGAGCGCATTATATTAAAGTCAGTTTCGCGTTAAGTTCTGCAACGGTATATCATACCGCTCGATTCTATGTCGAAAATGAGCCGCAACCAGACCGGATTCCGCAAGGGAAAACAAAATGGCGGGTACAGCTTGGTGGGTCAAGTAAATCCGTTCCCACAATAGCCGAAGATAAAGTATATGTCGGTGCTAATGATGGTAAACTCTATGCAGTACATACAAAAACCGGTACTATATTATGGACGGTGACTACCAATGGCGAGATTGTGAGTTCTCCATTAGTTTATGGCGGATTGATATATTTCGGGTCCGGTGATGGGAAGGTCTATGCGGTAACCAATACCGGGAAAGTACAATGGATCTATGATGCCGGAGTTCCGGTATATTCATCGCCGGTGATAGAGAACGGGATTATTTATATCGGAACTGAAAGTGGCCGATTCCTGGCGCTAGAAGCTTCGAGCGGGAAACTGAAATGGGAATTTACTGAACCGAATTATGCCGTTGAACAGAAGCCGGTAGTATTAAACGGAGTAGTATATTTCGGTGCCTGGGATTCATATGTTTATGCCGTCGATGCCGAAACCGGGAAAATCCGATGGCGCAATCAAGCGGCTGGTGCAGCATCTAAAACCGCGGCGAAAGATTATTATAGCGCTGCGGATTGCCCGCCGGTAATCTCGAGAAATACTTCGTTAGTCTATTTTGCCGACCGTGATTTCCGGTTGAGTGCTATTGATATCCAGTCCGGTGCGGTTTCCTGGTCGACAACGAATTGCACGGGGGTAGGGATATCGCGGAATCAAGATGCGTTATATCTCCGGAAATATGCTGGCGATGCCCAACTCGAAAAACTTAAACTTGATGGGACTAATATCTGGTCAGCGCCGGTTAAACTGAATCAATCTCCGATGCGGTTCCCGACCGCGCCGATTGAAAAAGACGGGATCGTTTATGTCTGCTCTTGTCTGGGTACCCTCTATGCCATCGATGCGAAAGATGGCAGAATCCTATGGCAATATCGGGTTACTCCTGAACTCTATGTGATGAATTCGGTTAATGCTGCTGATGGCATCGTATACGTTTCTGCTATGGATGGAACCCTTACTGCGATTAGCAAGTAATCGCAGTAAGAAATCCAAAATCCAAAATCCAAATGCCAAATAAATCATCCAATGCCAAATAATAAAATATATAATATCAATGATAGAACCTTAGAGTTTGCTGCTCAGGTTGCACGGTTTATCAATAAGCTCCCATTAAATCAAGTAACCACCGAATATAATAAACAATTAATTCGATCGAGTGCCTCTATCGGTGCAAATTTGGAAGAAGCTGACGGTACATTATCAAAGAGAGATTTTATTAATAAAGTTGCGATAAGTCGCAGAGAAGCTCGCGAATCAAGATATTGGCTAAAATTAATAAAAAAAGCTGACTTAATCGATAATCCTCAATGCATGCAGGAGATAGAATATTTACTTGAAGAATCCGAAGAAATAATGCTTATTTTAAGTAGTATTATTAATAAAACGAAAGATAAAGAAGCGGATAAACAATAAAATCAAACTAAAACTTCTCAGCAAAGATATTGTCTTTATATTAATTGATTAAACGATTTATTTGGATTTTGTCATTTGGATTTTGGATTTAGCTATATGAAGATAGAGCGTATTGGCGAATTTGAGCTTATTGAGCGTCTTGCCCGGTCTTTGAATAAACCCGGGAAGAATGTTATTGTCGGTATCGGAGACGATGCCGCAGTGATCGATATCGGAACTCCGGACTATATGCTATTCACCACCGATATGCTGGTCGAGAATATCCATTTCTCCCGGAGTTATGCGAGTGGATACCAAATCGGCTGGCGGTCTATGGCAGCTAATATCAGCGATATTGCTGCAATGGGCGGTATCCCCGGAGTAGCCGCAGTCTCATTCGGTGCAGCTGGCGATGCTGAAGTTGAATGGGTAGAAGATTTATATCAAGGCATGCAGGAACTGGCAGCGAAATATGGGGTCGATATTATTGGAGGAGATACGGTTTCTTCACCCCAGATTATTATTAATATCGCACTTACCGGAAGAGTAAGTATTTCCAACCTATCCCTCAGGTCACATGCACAACTCGGTGATTTAATTCTAACGACCGGGGATTTCGGCGGTTCCGCTGCCGGGCTTGAAGTATTGCAGGAAAATAAATCTGAAATCCGCATTCCGCAATCCGAAATAGACTACGTGGTTTCTCGGCATCTGACTCCTGAGCCGCGGATCGATGCTTCTCAGATTATCGCCAAGCATCCCCAATGCCATGCATTAACCGATTCCAGCGATGGATTAGCCTGCGACTTAAGGAACATCGGGATGGCTAGCGGAGTCGGGGCGAAAGTATATGCGGATAAGATTCCAATCCATCCAGCGACGAAAAAAGTTGCAGAGTTAGCCAACAAACGGCCGATAGATTTCGCACTGCAAGGTGGAGAAGATTTTGAACTGGTATTCACCATGCCACCGGATGCCGCGCTGGATGTTAAACAAGAAGTTGAAGAAAAACTTAAATTACCGATTTCAATCATCGGCGATATTGTTGATAAAGACCAGGGAATTGTTATCCTCCTTCCTGACGGTACTGCCGAAACTCTTACCAAATTCGGATATAACCATTTCATTAAATAATAGTTGCCTCGAAATAGCACCAATCAAGAATTTTATATCGATGTACATATATATTTTCCCTTGAAATAATGATGTCTTTTAAGGGGCATATTTTTTTTCTTGACAGGAAGGTGTTTCTATGCCATAATTGCCCTTTTATAATCAAGTAAAATTGCCTTTTCTGGAGAAGTTATGATGGATGGGCGAGATTGGATTACTCAGGGTTACTTCAATCCTGGTTACGCAAGACAGCCATGCGAAATCAGAATATGATAGTAACCCTTTTTTGTTTGCAGTATTGGACTGATACTAATCAATAATAAACAAGTCTGGTTGGAAAAACTTCAATCACATTCGTATCACGCTAAATGGAAAAAGGAGGTGATAATATGAATTTGAAACGATTTGGAATTGGATTGTTTTTGATAATATACCTTGGCTGTTTTGTTGGTTTTTCTTATGCGGGTGTATTACTCTACTCGACCTATCTTGGCGGGAGCGGTTGGGAATGGGGCAATGGTATCGCTTTGGATACGGCTGGTAATGCCTATATCGTTGGATATACCAATGCCGGTAACTTTCCAACTACGCCTGGTGCGATTGATACCACATTTAATGGCAGTTTTATGGGCGCTTATGATGTATTCGTAAGTAAACTGAATCCAGGGGGGACCGCACTCGTCTATTCGACTTATCTGGGTGGGAGCGATGAAGATTGGGGCACTGCCATTGCCGTCGATGCTGCCGGTAATGCTTATATTACCGGGTATACTCAATCGACCAATTTTCCGATTACCACAGGTGCATTCAATACTACATTTAATAGTATTTCGAATGTCACAAGTGATGTGTTTGTGAGTAAACTGAATCCTGCCGGTACTGCATTGGTATACTCAACATATCTGGGTGGACTCGATAATGATATCGGCTATGGAATTGCAGTCGATGCGGCTGGTAATGCCTATATCACTGGTATGACAGCTTCGACTAATTTCCCGATTACGGTCGGTGCTTTCGATACCAGTTTTAGTGCCGGTATTTATGGCGATGAAGCTTTTGTAAGTAAACTGAATTCGACTGGTTCGGCGCTGGTATTTTCAACGTATCTTGGCGGTACTGGCTGGAATGTTGGATATGGTATTGCACTCGATACTTCGGGGCAGACTTATATTACCGGATATACTATAGCCCCTAATTTCCCGACTACCTCCAATGCTTATGATACAAGTAGTAATGGCGGTTATGACGTGTTTGTGACCAAATTGAATCCGAGCGGGTCAGGGCTACTTTATTCCAGCTACCTCGGTGGAATCGGTACCGATATTAGTCAAGGTATAGCGCTGGATACCGGCGGGAAAGTATATATAACCGGATATACGCAATCGACGAATTTTCCGGTAACGGCTCGTGCCTGGATTGGTCCAGTATTTCATGGCAGTTATCCTAATAATGATGCATTTGTTAGCAAACTAAATCCAAATGATACTGGCATTAGTTCATTGGTCTATTCGACTTACTTAGGTGGATTGGGAGATGATTATGGCCAAGGGATAGCAGTAGATGCTGATGGGAATGCGTATGTTACCGGATATACCTCATCGCCCGATTTTCCGACTACTATCGGTGCACTCCAGACCATGTTAACTGGGTTAACCTATTTTGATGCGTTTGTAAGTAAAATAAGTCCGACCGGTAGTGTGCTAGACTACTCGACCTATTTCGGTGGGAGCGATTACGATTATGGATATGGCATTGCAGTAGATGCGCTGAACAACATTTATATTACAGGAAGGACAGAATCATTTTTCGATTTCCCGGTCACTTCAGGTGCGTTTATGACCACACCTGGTGCTGGTGGCTGGGATGCATTCGTGGCCAAGATATCGACGGCAACCGCGGTTGATGGCAAGTTATGGATGCTATACGAGTAAGAAATCGGGATTTAGGTATTGTTTTCTTTGAAACGTTTTAGAATGCGGATAAACAAAAATATTTGTTTATCCGCATTGATTTTAGGGAAAGCGAACATCTGTGGTTATAACGACTAATTAACTAATTCTTACTTCAAAATTATGAAAATTTTAAAATCAGAAATTCCATGATATAATTACCGTTGATAAGGAAGTAGATAAAATGGATTGGAAAGAGCATATTTCAGTTGATCCTTTAATTTGCCATGGGAAAGCATGTATCAAAGGCACTCGAATTATGGTTTCAGTGATATTAGATAACTTGGCTGATGGAGTATCAGAGACCGAAATCCTGAAAAGTTATCCTACCTTAACGGCAGATGATATCAAAGCTGCGATAGCCTATGCCGCCGAATTGGCGCATGAACGATTGATTCCAATAACAGTATAATCAATTCTGAGATTCAAAATATCTTCCTTAGTTCTCTTCTACCAAATTTTGTATCTAAATCAGTATATTGTCATTGCGAGCGTAGCGAAGCAATCCCGTTTTTAAAGATGGCATCTGAGATTGCTTCGTCGCTTCGTTCCTCGCAATGACAAGACAACAAAACCGGAATAACAGTATAGTTTAAAACTTTCACTGGAAGTGAATTGCAACTGCTGCCATGTTTTGCAGCGTTACTTTAAGCTCAGATTTACTGGAATGCAGATAAATAATCGATTATTCGGATAATTCAAGGTATTATGAGCAAATAGAATCAGCGCATACCTGCAAAAATCTACGGCCAGAATATATATTTTTCTCTTGATTTGGGTATAACCATTTTAGTAAATAATTCTTACCACAAAGCCACGAAATATACCGGCTAACAGCCGGCGATACTTTCATTATAACCACGAAAAATATCTCTAAATAATCAAGATTATCAGCAAACAGTACTATATAACTCTAATGAATTCAAGGTAAAAGCAAGCTCTTCGGAGGCGAACTTGCGTTCTGCATAATTATATAGACTTGGCATGAAAACCAAGTTCTCCAATGGAGAACTTGATACTTTAACCATAAATTAAGGTTTTTAGACACCTAACTAAATCCGATTTTGGGACGAACGAGATAATATCTCGTTCGTATCTACTCCAGTATAAAATGATAAAAATTTAGGGATAAATCTAGGTGAATAGACACCTGCCTATATAATATAGGTATATCCTTCGATTGAAGCGATCGGCTCAAATTAACCTTAAGGAAAATACCGAAAATAAATTCGTTCTCTAACCGCTTGAAAATCATAGTGTAACCAGCACCACCGCATTTTTCTACCGAATAAATAATTTACAGTTTCAGAGTATTGAGATATAATATATATAGCATCAGCGAAATATGCATGAGATATATCGGAGGTGAAACCTACCATGGCAGCTAATCAGCAAGGACCAAAAACATATTGCGAAAAAGGGCAGAGGGATTGTAAACGGTTTGAGTTGAAAGGACAGTGTGAAGGTGAATGTCCGATCGTCGCTCGGGAACAGAAACTCGCTGCTGAAGGAAAGCTTCCGAAAGTAAAAAAGAGTTTAGCCGAATTATATCGGGAGCCGGTAGATGTAGATATGCCGTTTGAATTGGAAGATTTAGTCGCCATGACCAGTCCCGAGTATGTCGAGAATATGACCAAACCGGAGTTATCGATATATCGCTTCAACACCCTGATGGCAATGGATAGCACTAAATCCAAGAATTAGCCGGATACCTTTTCAGCGATATCGATACTGTCCGAAGTTGGATTGACCGAATAAAAATAGTAGGGATATTCCCTTGACATAAAATTGGAGTAAATGATAAAATATTATTACTAAAAATCAAAGAGAGTTCTGCGCTTAACATCCCGGAAAATATCGGGATTTTTTTATGCCTTCACTTATAAAGGCAGAGTAAGTATTATGGCAAATCCGAATAAAACCGTTACCCTCGAACAGGAAATGCAACTCGGTTTCCTCGATGAAATCTATGCTATTCCCGCCGGTGAAAAAATCAAAGATTGTATCCAATGCGGTACCTGTACCGGCTCCTGTCCGGTAAGTTTCGTTATGGACCATGCACCGCGTAAATTATGGGGCATGATTCGAGCCGGGATGCGGGATGAAGTATTATCCAGCAATACCATCTGGCTTTGCGCATCATGTTATTCCTGCTCCGTCCGCTGTCCGCAAGAGATAAAAATCA
>JBHGBB010000071.1:0-16229 GCA_041946755.1 bacterium
CGTTACTGGAGCTCGATGACCCAGACTGGATTATTCATACAAAAAGTGAAGAACGACCGCCGGTGAAACTCGATTTACAAGCGAAAGTACAGCGCAGTTTAGTCGCTAACGGTTGTGTTATTCGTGGATATGTAAAGAACTCGATTCTATTCCCCGGAGTAGTAATCGAGCCCGATGCGATTGTTAAAGATTCGATTATTATGAATAATTCGCTCATCGGTAGACATGCGGTTATCGATCGAACCATAATTGATAAACATGTTTTTGTCGGTGAGCATTGCCATATCGGGCATGGAGATATCAAGCATTCGCCTAATTCCGGGATTAGTATTATCGGCAAGATGGCGCAAATTCCCAAATCGACTAAAATCGGCCGGGGATGTATTATCGAATCGAATGTCCGGGAAACTGAGTTCCATATTAATAACCTGGAACCGGGAACGATTATCCATCATCAATAATCCCACCTAAAAGCATATCAAAATCTATGCATCCTAGATTATAATATCTGATTAATTAGCCGTTATATTCCAGATTCTAGCGTTCACCTATTATGTCACTCATTGAAGTAAACCAATTATATAAAACATTTCAAGTCCATAAGAAAGAGCCGGGATTATGGAATTCGGTAAAAAGCCTGGTATACCGGAAATTTCAAACGGTTGAAGCGGTTAAACAGGTTAGTTTCTCGATTGAAGAAGGAGAATTAGTCGGGTTTATCGGCCCCAATGGTGCCGGAAAAACCACAACCTTAAAAATGCTTTCCGGTCTCCTCTACCCTACTTCCGGTAAAGCGAAAGTATTGGGATATGTCCCCTGGGAACGACATGATGCATATCGGCAGCAATTTTCTCTGGTTATGGGCAATAAAAACCAGTTATGGTGGGATTTACCGGCAGTAGAATCGTTTCTGGTTAATAAAGAGATTTATGCGATCCCGGATAAAGCCTATTCTGCTTTAGTAGAAGAATTGGTAACCATGCTGGATGTAAAAGAAAAGATGAAAATCCCGGTTCGGGAATTATCGCTGGGTGAACGCATGAAACTGGAACTCATCGCTGCCCTACTCCATTCTCCCAAAGTGCTGTTTCTCGATGAACCGACAATCGGGCTGGATGTTATATCGCAAAAAAAGGTTCGTAATTTCGTTCGGGAATATAACCGGAATAAGAATACTACGATTATTCTAACCAGCCATTATATCGGTGATATTCAGGAACTATGCGACCGAGTGATTATGATCGATCACGGTACCATTATTTTCGATGGCGAGTTAAAAACCATCGTTAACCAGGTTGCTGAATTTAAAATGGTTACTATCGATTTTGCGGATTCGATTGATCAAAACCAGCTGGCATCGTTCGGAGAAATTATAGAAATAACCGATTCTCATGCGGTATTAAAAGTTAAACGTTCTGAATCGACCCGGGTATCAGCTCAGCTATTAGAACAACACACTATCCGCGATATTACCATTGAAGAAGAACCGATAGAAGATATCATCCGGGATATCCTTTCAGGTAAGAAAACTGTTAAGAGAGAGTAAGTTTGTTAAGAGATAGAGTAAGAGTAAAGAGGAAACCATAGATATTCCTCTATCCTCTTACCTCTTACTCTTTACTGCAACTTATGAACAAATATTTTAAAGTTATCGAAGTCGGAATCCAGAATAGTTTTGTTTACCGTTATAATTTTTTTATTCAAATGGTATTCCAATTCGTCCCGTTACTAACCACGATACTCCTCTGGTCCGCAGCATATGCCGGAAAAGCGGCTAACGAAACAATCGCTGATTATACGCTAAATAAGATGATTGGCTATTATCTTTTATCGATGATTGCTGGAAATATCGTCGGGAACTGGTGGCAGGATTTCCAGATTAGTGAAGAAATCAGGAACGGACAGCTCAATAAATACCTTATCCGACCGGTAAGTTATTTAGGATATCGGTTATGTCTGGTTCTATCCAATAAAATCGTTTATATTTCAGTAATTGCAATACCATTAACCGTCGGTTTATTTTTCTTTCGATATTATTTTCCGGCTCCAGCCAGTATGTATATCGTATTCCTATTCATGTTTTCATTGCTGTTAACCCTAATCATGAATTTCTTATTATCGTTTTGTATCGGATTGATTTCCTTCTGGATGCTGGAAGTATCGACGTTATTTTTTATATTCTATGGAGTCCAGAACCTGCTTTCCGGAGGCCTATTCCCCTTAGATTTATTACCGAAACCACTCTATGCGATAACTAAATTCTTACCGTTCTACTATCAGGCGTTTTTCCCGGTTTCGATGTATATGGGTAAATTCTCAATGCCGGAAATAGTTCAAGCGATATTAATTCTACTGGTTTGGGTAATACTGATTTATCTATTCGCGAAATTACTCTGGTATCGGGGTTTGAAACGATACTCAGCTTCCGGCGGATAGTTAAAATCATTATACTAACTTTTATATGAATCGATATATCAGATTATATTTAAGCTTTTTTAGGAACTGTGTGATTCGAGAGATGATGTTCCGCTGGAATTTTCTTATTCGGGTAAGTACCGAAATCGTCTGGCTCGGTTTATATGTGATTTTTGTCGAAGTCCTCTTTTCGCATATCAATGTCCTTGCCGGATGGACCAAATATGAGATGCTTTTATTATTCGGAACCAGCCATGTTATCAGTCAGGTATTTGAAGGATTGTTTTTCGTGAATTGTATTGAACTACCGGAAAGTATCCGAACCGGTAACATGGATTTCTTTCTGATTAAACCGATTAATTCCCAATTCCTGGTCTCCACCCGATTCATCGATTTAGGAGCGATAACCAATATTTTTATCGGATTTATTCTGGTTGGATATTCGTGGATACATTTATCTTATCATTTAACGATATATAATCTGGCGATGTATCTCGTACTGATATTAAACGGCATGTTAATCTATTATTCGATAATGTTTATGATGATGACCATTAGTTTCTGGACCATTCGCGGGGAAGGTATGATTTCGGTATATTATCAATCGACTAATTTCGCTCGGCAGCCGGCAGAAATATACCGGGGGATGCTAAAACTCTTTTTAACCTTCGTTTTCCCGATGATAGTCGTGGTTAATTTTCCGGTTAAAGCGATTCTCAATTCGCTTTCCGGCTGGTTGGTATTGTATGGATTAATCGCGGGAATAGTACTACTTTATCTCAGCCATAAATTCTGGTCGTTTGCCGTTAAAGATTACCGCAGCGCCAGCAGCTAGAATCAGGGTAAGGTAAACTCTCAAATCTCAAATAAATCCTAAAATCTAATTCATAAATCAAACACTAGATTAGATATTCTGGATCTTAAAGAATCTTAACCAAATAAAGGGATTTATCTTACTTTCTGGTTAATGTTACCAGATAAACATCATTCTCCCGCAGGTCAAGGTCTTGAATAAATGATGAACCCTGTTTAATCGTAACCACTGTTTTCGTTATCGGTAAGCCATTGTTATTCTTTTTAAGCTGTTCAACCTGCTGTTTAGTAAGCTGATTCGGTGAACCTATATCCAGATAAGCAGTATATGCATCATTCGTTCTATATCCGACTTTATATATTTGCAGGATATATTTCCCGGAAGGAATATTAGCAATATCAATAGCCACCTTTCCTTTATTTTTCGCTGGAAGGTCTTGTTTATAATAAACCTGGTTATTAATCTTATCCTTGGGCTGGGTAATAGTAAAATCCCATAATAACACTTGAATATCACCGTTTTTATTTTTGCATGCCCAAGATGCAGTATCTTGATTTACCAGTTCTATATCTCCCAATTGATTTAAGAACTGGTATGCATAAAATGCCGGTTTATTTATCCCCTGATAATTAATCAAGCCGAATCCACCATGAAAAGGAGTAAATCGCGGGCCGGCTTCTTCGAAGATATCGGTAAATACCCAATATGACATCGAATCGGTTAATCCTTCAGTATGTTTAAGCTTATCGAGGATATATGCCGCTTCATGATAACTATCATGGATCGGGTCAGCCGGAGTATATGACGAACTCCATTCGGTAAAATGCAGTTCCAGGTTTGGCATCGGTGATTGCCGAATCTGGTCTTTAACATACCTGACATCTTTGATAATACTATCAGGGTCTGCTTCTAGAATAGTCCCAGTATCGCCATATTCATCGAGATACCCCTGTCTTACCCCATAGGTATGGGTACTGATAAAATCGATCGGTACCTTGTTCTTATGGCAATATTCTATCATTTCAGGTATCCATCCTATCCCGGCAGTAGCCGGCCCACCGACTTTATATTCCGGTGATATACTTTTAATCGCAGTAGCCGTAACCGTATATAACTTAAAATATTCCGCTTGGGTGCCGGTAAAGAATCCACTTAAGTTCGGTTCATTCCAGACTTCAAAATACCAGGTTTTTACTTCCTTTTCTCCATATCGTTCAGTAAAATGCTGGACGAGATTCTTAATTAACTCTGCCCACTTCTGATAATCTTTAGGTGGAGTAACATTCCCCCGCCACCAGAATATGGTTTGCTGCCCACTGGCTAACGCATTCGGCATAAATCCTAATTCGACAAACGGTTTCATTCCGATACTTAAGATATAATCGTATACTGCATCGATATATTGCCAGTTATATTCGGGTTTACCTTGTTTATCTTCCCGATATACGCCCATATCATCGGTTAGCAGTCCATGCATCCGGATATATTTAAAATCGCAGTGTTGCTTTATATAAGCGAGTTGCTGCTGCCAATCAGCGCGCAATCCTTCATTCGCCCGACCGGCACCGATACATACTTTATACATTCGATTAGTAGGCCCTTTAACCGCATTTATATCTAGATTGAGTTTTCTATCTTTAATTGGTTTCATAGCATTTCCCTTTGTTATTTTATTTATTATAGGTGAATTAGCCTGATCATATAGCGATGCAGATACACAAGCTGGGGTAGATATAACAAATACACTTAACCATAAGATGATGATTCCGCTAACACCATGATGATATAGCGATAATAAGTTCAGTTGCTGGTTATTCTGAATCATAGAAAGTTCTTATAACCATTAGGATTTAAGTTTATTGGCAGCGAACAGTTCTTTCACCGAATCCCGCATTAACACGAAGATAGTAAATACCCCTAAGATAGTACCGAACGGTGAAAAGATGCATTCTATTCCGGCAACTACCATACAGAACATCCACGATTTCCGGTGTTTAAGTTTCCGCGCATTGATAAATATTAAGATAGCGAGCGTCCAGCCAGCGGTGATAAACGCCATACCAAAGATAAGAAAAAACAGACCGAAAAATTCCGGCGGTTGTTCTTTACCATCAAATCCACCACAGAGCATTATTATTCCGATTACAATATAAATAATAAAAATACACGAAAATAAAAACGCAAACCCGCTTACGATATAATGGAATATTGATAAGAGATTGAGATGCTGTTCGTCTTGATTCATAAATGTATCCTCCTCTTATAAAATAATATTGATCGATTATTAGCTAACATTATAAGGAGATGCTGGGATTTATGTCAAGTTTTAGGAAGAATCGGGCTAGTCTACCTGCGGGTATAGGACAACCGCAAAGACGCTAATGATATACAAAGAATGCAGACCGGTTGATTCTTTGTCATCGTCGTCCGCCTTAGTCGGATAATTTAACGTCTTTGCGGCCTACCCCGATATTATAGGGGAAAGGGATTGTATCGGGGTTAGCTGTTAAAATATTTATTGTTCTAAATCTATCGCATCAAAATAGATGCTGGCAGTCGGATTACCGGAAGGATTTATTCCTACCACTTGCACCGCATTATATTCGGTTAGCGGGGTATATCCAAACTGTATCTGCTGCCATTGTCCGGGAGACCATTTTCCGGATTGTAGTATCCCGTTTCCGCTTTCTATAACCTTGCTAAATCCACTATCATAACTATAGATATATAAATATACCTTCTGGACCAGACTCGATGAAGTTGCATTGCTATATACCCAAACCGAAGCTAAGGTCTGATCGGTACCAGTGCTATAAATCTGGCTTAGTTTCGTTTTCTCTCCACCAGCCTGAGTACCGCAAACGATGCCGGTCCGGCTGGATAAACTACTGACTTCACTCCAAGTACCAATCCCGGTTCCATCAGCATATACATTCACCAGCCATCCGGTAGTCCCGGCATTAAAACTGCCATTGTTTATCGGCAATGAACTGGTTACATCCGGTCCTGCGGTATAGACCCAAATCGAATCGATATATAACGAGCCGCTAATTCCGCTACTAGCTGGATTGATTCCAACCACCTGCACGCCTATTATAGTCGACTGGCAATAGAATGAAATCGATAAATCTCGCCAGGTGCTAGCTTGCCCAAACCCGCCATTACCGGATTGCATTACCAGATTGCCGGTTGCCGCAACTGCTGATATACTATCCAACTCTTGCAGATATAAATATACTTTCTGCTGTTTAGCAGTATCAGCAATATCGGTAGCAACTTTGGTTATTGCGGTATACCAGCCGGTAGATGGGACTGCAAATATCTGGGTAATTTTCCCTTTTTCTCCGGCAGATTGCGTCATCTTAACGATACCGGTTTGGCTCATAAATGAACCGGTCCAGGATAAGGTACCTGACCCTGTTCCATCGCCATATTTCTCCCAATACCAATAACTGGTATCGCTGCTAACCGTAAAATCGCCATAGGTGTTAAGGTAAGGAGAACTGGATACCGCCGTAATCGTTATCTGAATATTAGAGGTATTATAGGTTACCGTATATGATAGGTTCGAAGTTGAGGTTAACATTGAAAATGTGCCGGAACCGCTGCCGCGAGTGATAATGGTAAATGTCTGTCCGATAGTCGGAGTATAACCGTTCACTAGATTAACTTCAAGGGTACCATTAAGCGTCGCAGCGCCGGTAACCGCAATTTGATTATAACTGGACACGCTGCCTAATTTTATACTCAGTTTACCGGTAGCGGTTTGACTGAATGCGCCGGTATTAGCCAGCGTAATCCCGCTAGAAGTAAACTTGATAGTCCCGGAATTAGCAATATAAATTGTAGTAGAAATCCCATTGATGTTCCAGATACTAGCCGGAGTAATAGTCATCCCGACCCGTGTCGCAGCCCCGGTTAAGGTAGTAGTATTCAACGACGCAGCAATGTAACTAGCGCTATCAGCATATAAGTTACCGGATAGTGTATCGTTGATTGCGGTAAACGATGCGGAACTAGAACTTAATACATTTACCATATTCCCGGTACCGGCGGTAATCGTAGCGCCATTACTAACGGTTAATGCAGCAGTTGCCGCATTTCCGGTTTCTCCGTTTACATAGAATCCGTCTCCTTCGGTTGAGATTAACGCTCCACCGTTGATAGTAACTACTGCCGCTCCGGTAGCTGGAGCAGTTTTCCAGATTTTTATCCCTTCTACTTTACCGGTTAAATAAGTAGTATTTAAAGCAATGGTATTCGCGCCATCAATAACTCCGCCGCAATCCCCATACGAGACCACAGTAGCATTAGATACAGTAATAACGCCGGTAGAGTATATTCCGGCTGAATGGCTGTTTGCTGAAGTATCCGCTGAAATAATTATACCCCCGGTAACGGTTACCGTACCCCCGCCGAAATCGGTCGCTAAGGTTGAAGAGCTTGCGCCGTTACTGGTAACATTAACATTGCTCAGGGTAATCGATCCGCCATAAGTAGCATCGACACCATGGGCGTTTCCGCCAGAGGCGGTTATAGTGCCATTAGACATCGAGATCGACGACCCTGAGCCGGTAGCAAAAATACCATTAGCGCCACTCGCATTGGTAGTAACTGACCCGCCATTAATAGTGATGGTACCTGCTGAGGTAGCTAAGATCCCGGCATTGGTACCATATTGGCTGCTGGCATTAGTATCCGAAGAATCCCCGGTTTTGGTAGTAGTACAATTGGATAAAGTTAGGTTTCCTGAATTAAGTACATATACTGACGATTGGTCGGTACTGACTGCGGCATACGTTTTCCCGGTCTGGCTATCAGACCCTCCATTGAGGGTATATACTCCGGTAACAGCCCAGACTGGTGAGATTAACCAGATTGCTGCTAAACCGATACTTGCCCAGAGCATTATAGGTAACTTTTGATTATTCCATTTCATAAATAGCTTCCTTTCCCTATTAGTAAATGATTATTACGATAGCTATTAGACGATTATAACGATTTTTAGCAATACCTTTCCCCCTTTCAGGTTTACTGGATTTATATTTGAAGTATAATAATTAAACAGAGTTGTTTTGTAGTTAGACGATTGGATTCTAAAAATGTTCCCGATTGGGATAAATAAAGAATAAGCAGTGAGAAGTGAGAAGCTAGCAGATAAGAATAATAACCCAGTCAAGAGTTAAAAAAGGTGAGATACAAGGAAACTTTATAATGCAGAAGTTAGTAGATAGGGAAAAGCAATTATCGTTGTCATCATTTATGCTTTAATCTTGCTACCCGCTCATTAATGGATTTAAGATGCTGGTCTTCAGATATACTCGGGTCTTTTAAGTCCTTAAATAGTTTACAGGGTAAATCTGGGCATTGCCCGCAACTGGTATATTTCTTATTAATCACCGCGCAGGTATATAACGGACATACTTTATCCGGCATCATTTCTTTCGCCCAGAAGGTTTGCCCTTTAACCTGATAGCACCCTTGGCAGGATTTACCCATAAATCCACATTGGTCGCATTGTAGACCGCAAACTGACACCATTGATTCCATTTCTAATACTCCTTTTAATTTATCTAGAGTTAACCATATTGATTAATACATGTTATTCTAGTTGTATCCAATATCGGGATAATATTATTGCTGTAGCCGGTGATAAGAATTTACTGAGGAATGCGTCGGTTAGACCATTTGAAATATGGTTATCTATTCCAGTACTTGGGTCGAAGTCAACGGTATTCGAAAATGAGCCGACGAGGTAACTTATATCTCCTGCCTGATTTACTGCTACATGATATCCCCAATCATCGGTACTACCACCCCAAGTATTCACCCATTGTAAATTACCGCTAGAATCAAACTTGACATAAAATATATCTTGGCCGCCATTTGCGGTAATGCTAGTAGTTCCGTCCGGGTCGAAATAAGCGGTCCCGGCAAAAGTTCCGGTGGCATAGGTATTGTTCGCTCCATCAATAGCAAGCCCGGTTACCGCATCCCAACCGGTTCCGCCCCAAGTTTTTGCCCATACGAAGTTCCCGCTGGAATCGAATTTGCTGATAAACGCATCTACTGAACCTTTGCAGGAATGGATATCCGGATGCAACGGATCCCAAGGATTGAAGTCGCAACTGAAACTCGCATATCTACCTGCAGCATATACATTACCTAAACCATCTATTGCTACGATACCTCCGGCATCTTCAGTATTTTGCCCACCCCAAGTGCGTACCCATTTGAAATCGCCATTAGAACTAAATTTACTTAAAAAGACATCGACTATAAATCCGCTATCATGCGCTGGATGATTGGGTTCACCGCCAGTCGGATTGAAATCGATCGTTTTACTCGCATACATTCCGGCGACATAAACATTTCCGGCATTATCTACCGCTACTCCGGGACCATCGTCATACCCTTCCCCACCCCAAGTTCGCGCCCAGATAAAATTTCCATTGGAATCGAATTTACTCAAGAAAGAATCAAACGCCGCCAGCGGTCCGGGATGATTGGTATGCCAATCCGGATGCAGCGAATCCCAAGGATTATAGTTGGTTGAAGTACCTGAATAATCACCTTCTACATAAATATTATTAGCGCTATCGATAGCAAGACTATAACTTTCAGACCCGCCGTCAGCAGGTCCCCAGGTTCTTACCCATTGGAAAACGCCACTAGAATTAAATTTGCTTAAATAGACATTATTCATCGACCCGGCGTTTGAAGTATGAACTGCAAATCCGCTGCTGGGGTCGAAGTCTACCGTATATTGATAAGGTCCGGAAACATAGACATTACCTGAACCATCTATCGCCAGTCCGTTCGGTACCTCTCGTCCAATACCGCCCCAGGTTTTCACCCATATGAAATTGCCGGTCGCATCGAATTTGCTTATGAATACATCTTGACCGCCACTCGCAGTGCAATAAGTAGTTCCGACACCCGGATCGAAATCTACGGTTCCACCAAACTGACCTGCTATATATACATTCTCTGATCCATCTACTGCTACGTTATAGATCGCATCACTTGAACTCCCACCCCAGGTTCGAGCCCAGCTTTCAGATATACTGGAAAACGAATTCAGGTGCTTCGGTATCGGTGTCGGCTGTACTGCGAAACTGATAGAGACAAAAGATATGACTAATAATATCAACACCATATTTAATTTCATATATCTTTCCTATGCTAAAGTAGGGGTAGTCCGCCTAAGGCGGATTCTGCCCTTTTATTTAAAGTCGGATAAAGTATAGCGAACCCTACAATAACTGTCAACTTAAACTTAGGGATTATTAGGAATCCAGGAACCCAGGAGATATTAATTTAGAAGTAAGAAGTAAGAAGCATAATAAATCAATTAAGAGTTAAGAGTGAAGAGATGCGAGGAAACTTTTTAGAAGAAGTAGATAGTAGCTAGTAGCTAGTAGTTAGGAGAGACAATAAACAGTAGAGTTAGATACTTGATACTGGTTGAGGATGAACTGGAATAGGATTCAGTTCGACCTGTTGTTTAGCAAGTTTATGTAATACCAGATGGAGTTGAATAATGATGATTGCTGCTAATATCAGGTTTATTGTTGGAATAGATAATATCAGAGTGAGGTGATGTTCCCATAACCAATGGGAACCTTCGATGAGAAATGATACCAGACCGATACTATTAAGGATTATCGCCATAATATTCCATAATTTAGCGGTATGTTTTTTAGCGATAGAAAATGCGATTATTCCGATGATATATGCAATGATATATACTAATACTACTGATAAGGTATAATTGCTCTGATATTGATATCCCCAGCCATTCCCTAGAGCATACTGGGCATAGTTCCAAGTCCAGGAATGGTCACTCCAGAGCCAGGAAATAGCAGTGAACTTGGTTGATGCGAGTACCATTAATACCACATAACTATAAAGTAATGCGAGGAGATATTTCGGTTTCATAAATCTATTATATATAGTTGTATATGATATTGTCAAGACCATCAAATAACAGAAGTTAGGAGTGAGGAGTGAGAAGTATAATAAACCAGTTAAGAGATAAGAGATAAGAGATGCGAGGAAACTTTTTAGAAGAGGTAGCTAGTAGACAGTAGACAGAAGCTAGAAGTGAGAAGTAAGAAGTAAGAAGTAACCTCTATAACCTTTTATTTTTCTTTTTAAGTATTAAAGCGTCTAATTTATCTTTGTCTCTGCCGGTCGATTCTTTATTTTTAATCAGATTGGTTTTTGAAAGAAACGGGACTTTTATATTGTCTAGCTTAACCATTTTTTTGGTTTTATATGCATCTTTAAAAACGACTCCATCAATATGAGTGATAATATCGATGCGACGAGGAGGTATGCCGATTTGTAATATTATCCCTTTTTCAGTAAAGGTACTTTTAGTTATTTCGGATAACGGGGCGCCAAACGTTTTTAACGACTCATATATCTTTTCAGAATTTGATGCGGATACTTCTACCCAAATATCTATATCTCCGGTTGCGCGGGGATATTTGTAAACTCCCATAGCGTATGCGCCGACGATGAGAAATTTAACTTTATGGTTTAATAAGCTTTGTAATATGTCGCGGTAGTCTTTGTTTAACATAAGGTGATTTCTGCAGTGACCATAATTCTGCGGTTAATTCCCATATCATCGCAACATTTTCTGCAGGAGATAAGTTTGAACGACCATCTTCATTTTTCGGGGTTTTACCGATATATACCTTTTTCCGGTTAACTCTCATAGCAGAATTATACCATATTCACCGATTCATTGTTTACTAGCGGGTTATAGGGATAATAAACTAGTCAAGAGTTAAGAGATGCGAGAAAACCTTTAAAAAACAGTAGCTAGTAGCTAGTAGTTAGGAGTTAGGGGAAAAAACATAAAGATAAAATAGTAAAAGTAGTTCACCCAACGAAGCTTTAGCGTAGTTGGGACAGTAGATAGGGAAAAGCAGATTCTCTAATAGAGAATCTGCTTTTATTTACTATTCGCCAAAATAGACATGATTGAATTGATTAGGGTTAGGGCAATGAAGTTGAATTAAGCTCAAATTGGGCTTAATTCAACTTAGCTGGCAGGTAGAGGGGGGCTAAAAATCAGTTTGCTGGACTTGCCTCGTTATACAGTTTATTTATTACGGGTATGCAATCTGATTGGCATATCGGTAACCTTTAGGAAAAAATAAGGTTTCTCTAGACAACAACCTTCGTTGAGAAAAATTAAATTTGGCTGTTTGTTTAACTTTATTATTCCTTTATAACAATAGGTAGTGATCGTAGTTCTCCTCGCCATACGCCTTCATTTTTATGAGTAAAGTACAATCCATAACCATATCGCACTATTAATATCGTTGTATTTCTACTTAAATTTAAATCGGGAAAAGCATCAGCGATATTCATTAAATACATATACGTTTTACCTGCTGGAATAGTTATTTTTTCTAAGTGGACTGCTCTATCGGGAATTGCATTTCGCTCTGTAGATGTTAACACTCTACAACTTGGATGGTAAACCATTGGAATTAACGGATGTATTATTTTGTCACCGATCAGGAGTGATAAAGGCCAATCTTCACTAAACATATATGGTGTTGATACATTATTATTAATTCTACCACTTACTTCTGAATATAATATTAAATCATTTTCACCATGATTATTGAAAGTTAACTTGAGATATTTTATCGAATTATGATTAATGTATTGTGCATCGAGCGATAGACCATTGATAATCAATGGAAGATTTTCACCATATTGAATTCGGTTTTGTTTCCAAAATTTTTCCCAAACTTCTATAAGAGGTTTACGAATAACATGCATCTTATAAACTCCTCCTACTTCATCTCTGAAACATATACCAAAAATATGTTTAAGTGCTCCTTCAACCTGCCACACTACAAGAGGATCAGGATGGTTAAGTCCAGCCACAATTAAATCGATTTGTTCTCTACTAAATTTGATGTCACTTTGTGCAAGGCGGGCAAGTGTCTCAGCATTATCGAAATTTGGGCTACCAAGTCCATCAATATTTTTACCCAGATTAGATACTATTGTATCTATATAATGGGGGTCAGCCTCTTGCATCTTGGCAATTTCCTCTTTAGATAAAGGCCTTTTCTGTACCTCTATAAACCAAGGTGCAATCATGGAATTCATCCGATCACTCACTGTATTATCATCTGCCCAACCTTGAAATGAACTGAATAGAAATACTAGCCCAATTAAAAAACAGATTCGTTTAATATATCTCATAGTATTCTCCAATTGAATTATATTTATAGTCAAGATTATACAAAGCGATTTGAATGGCTGTCAAATTAAAAAAATAGATCGTAGCCAGTAGATAAGGAAAAAGCAGATTTTCTATTAGCAAATCTGCTTTTCTTAAATACTAGCTAAAATAGACTGGGTTGAATTGATTATGGTTAGATGGATGTAGTTGAATTACTGACCAATGGTTAAAAGTTCAACTTGGGCTGGCAGGCACCACCCTTACTATTCACATCTTTATTCCCATGGGCTTCGCCCACGGCTATTCTCATTATTCCCCTTCGGGGAATCCGATACTATCCCTGGAAGGGATAAAGCTGAATAGCCGGAGATGGAATCTACGGAAAGAATATTAAAGGACGAGATAACCCTGAAAGGGTTGAATGATTCATTGAATTTCTGAAACAGTCTCCTTATAACGGGATCTGCAATCTGATCGGTTTAGGCTTAAATTGGTTGGGTTAAATAGCAGATTGCGAACTTCGCAATCTGCTCGGTGGTTTCGGTAACCGCAGATAAATCAATATAATGCATCCTGGTTAACCTTATCGTTTGGTAAAGTCAAGTTGGGGAGAGTGGCTGCGGATTGAAGATCTCGAATATCTATACTGTTAGCCTGTTGTTGTCATTCCTGCGAAGGCAAGAATCTAGACATTTGATTTAAAATAGTGCACGCTAAATTTCTTTCTCTACTTCATCTTCTTTTCGACGTGGAGGTAAAATCATTTCCATGGCATCAAGTTTGTTTTTTAAATCATTCCAAGGAAAGAAGCCATCATATTTTAAATCAGTATATTTAACTAGGGATTCGATTATTTCCTTTTTATCTGGAGAATTATTGATAATTTCAAAAAGCTCTGTTAATTTTTTAATACAATCTTGCTGAGTTATTTTGCGATTTATACAATCATTTATTGTTTGATCGATACGCCCAATGACACCGATCCGTTTTTGAACACATATAGGATGTTTCGATATATGATAATCATCAATGTATTTGATTATTTTTGAAAAGGCATATCTTAAATCAGAGTAAAAATAATGTATACCTGATCTGACACTGCCATATTGAGACAAGAAAATGTACACTGCAGCAATAGTTGTTATGATTTTTATCTTTATACTACCATGCTCAATGATTATCTCAAAATCGAATTCTCCTTTATATAAATCACTAAAGGCGATTTTCGTATGATGAATTATATCTTCCTTCATCTTGGAAAAATCGTGCTCTGTCAACTTTGAATCAAAATTAGCATGGTAATAAAGTTCTGGTTCAATTTGTTTCCATGTCATTATTTTCTCCTATAATAATTGAAGTATAATATAATATGGTCAATATTTATGGTCTATCCTTTAATTTTTTAGCTTTTTGAGGAATAATATAAACAGTTTTGAGTAAGTGCTCGACAACTTCAAATGCTGTAAAAAGTTCTTTTTCAGTATTTCCTTGGGTTTTGTGAGCAGCATCATTACCTAACAAACGAATGGCATGTAAAATATCGCAAGCATCTTTTGTAAGTATTCCTTGTTTATTTAAATCATCAATTTTCTCATTTAAATTATTTCCTTGTGTGTTTCTTTCATTACATACAGCTTCAACAATTGCTCTTAATCCAATACCAGCTAGAATAGCTAATTTATCCGATAGTGCTTTATGAGTTTCTTTATAAATAGTTGCTACACCTTGAGGAAGATCATAGATATCATCAAGAAGAGGACGACAAGCTATTCTACACGGGTATACACTTTGAAAATTAATGAGTTCGCCGCTCCATGGATCACAATCTTCGGTACATTGATGTTCTTCACAAAAACTAACCGTTTTACAGCCTAAACATTTAATAGTATAATATTGATGCCATACTTGAATATCTCCATCTTCTGATTCATCATGAAGTTTTACCTTTGTTAGCGCTAAATGTACAGTTTCTTTTCCACATCTTTCGCAAGGTACCCATATTTCTTTTCCTTCAGGGTTTGCTACTTGAATAATTGATGATCGACTCATTTTAATGTTTTCCTTATATTTATTGATATGTTCATTATTATTGTCGAGATCTAACAAGATTATACAAAGCTTTTTTGAGTTTTGTCAACTCAATACTTAATAATTCATTGAATTTAATAAGATAATCAGATATACTGTTAATAACAATGCCAAATATCAAAGTTCAAATGTCAAATAAATGTCAAATATCAAATGCTAATGTCAAAGGGGATAACTGAAATACCGAAAAACGGATAAGCCGAAAAACCTAGGATAACCAATCAACCTTGTTTTTAGGTTTTTGGGTTTTTACGTTTTTACGTTAAGAGTTTATTCAACTATTATGTTCGGTAGAATTACTTTAAAAGATCGATTAATTTTCACCCAGCAGTTAAGGGCCATGCTGGATTCCGGGATCCCGATAATAAGGGCATTGATGGTACTAGAAGAGCATGCGCCAAGTCCGAAACTCAGGAAAATCACTAAAAAAATCATTAAACATATCCAATCCGGGAAACCGTTTTCAGAAGCATTGCAACAGCAAGGAGCCGCGTTCCCGAACTATTATATTGCCTTGATTCGGGTAGGTGAAAATACCGGCACCTTATATAAAGTTCTGCCAAGGATCGAACAATGGATTAATGAACAGACCGAATACCGCCGGAAAATAATTAATATCTCGATATATCCGGTAACCGTTTTAGTTGCGATGGGAGTTATCCCGATTCTAATTCCTTATTTATTAAGTCC
>JBHGBB010000072.1:0-15670 GCA_041946755.1 bacterium
AGAATTAAGAGTTAAGAGTTAAGAATTAAGAGTTAAAACTTAATTTCGATATAGTTAACTTCTTAATTCTTCATTCTTAACTGATTTTCACCTAAGGAGGCGAATCGGGATATGAAACCTAAAGAACATATCAACGCTCGGTATCCAGCAGTAGCCGGCCAGTTTTATCCCGGGAATAGCGATGAATTGAAAGCTGAGGTTGATGGATATATCAATTCCGCGAAAATCCCGGCTAGTACCGGAGATTTGATTGGAATCATTTCCCCGCATGCCGGATACGTATATTCGGGTCATGTCGCCGGGTATGCATATAAAGCACTGGTCGGTAAAAAAATCGATACCGCAATTATCGTCGGATTAAGCCATCGATATCCGATAACCGGCGCAGTAGTTTATGATTCCGGGATATTTATCACTCCGGTAGATGACTCTGAAATCGACCACGACTTAGCAACAGCAATCATCAAACAGAGTTCGCTGATTTCAAGTGATCCGATGGCACATAAATATGAACATTCGCTGGAAGTCCAACTTCCTTTCCTCCAGCAGGTGGCGAAAGATACCAAAATTGTACCCATCCTGATAAATGATACTGATTCTGACCTCTGCGCAGAAGTTGCGCAAGCGCTGGTTACTGCAATTACCGCCAGCGCTAAATCCGTAATATTAATCGCGAGCACCGATTTAACCCATTATCCGGCATACCGCTATGCGGTTGAAGTAGATCAAGCAGCGATCTCTACCATAATTGCTTTGGATATCGACCAATTAGATAGTATAACCGATAAATGGATGAATCAAGGGATTCCGAACCTGCATTGTGTGGTGTGTAGTGAAGCCGCTGTTAAAACCGTTATCCTTGCCGGTAAACTGCTGGGCGCTAATAAAGGAATCCTATTAAAATATGCTAATTCCGGCGATGTCGCTATTGGTGATAAATCCCAAGTCGTCGGTTATGCGGCAATAGCAATAACCAAAACATAAAAACGGAGAAACGAAGGAACTAAAAAACCACGAAATAAGGAATAAAATACAAATTTATATTTCCTGATTTTCGTATCGTTTGTTCTTCCGTTCTTTCGTTCTTTCGTTAGCATAATATATGGATAATGACGAAACCAGATTTGATACTTCAAAAAAGAAACAGAATGATAAACCATTCGACTCCGCTCAGGATAAACCGGTACTCGCCGGAAAGGGAAAACAACTCTTACTTGCTATCGCCCGGGAAACGATTGAACAATATATCCGATCGCATCGCATCCCGAAATTGAGTTCCGATAACCCGGAACTGAACCAGCAATTAGGTGCGTTTGTAACCTTGACTATCGACGGCCAGCTCCGAGGATGTATCGGCCGATTCGAACCGGATATGCCGGTAGCGGAAGTGGTACAAGAGATGGCGCTCGCTGCTGCAACGCAAGACCCGCGATTTCCTCCGGTAACTCCGGTAGAATTAAACCGGATTCGAATCGAGATTTCGGTATTAACCCCGCGCCGTAAAATAAACGATATTCATGAAATTGAAGTTGGTAAACATGGGCTCTATATTACCCGGGATTGGTGTAGCGGAACGCTCTTACCGCAAGTAGCGACCGATTATAACTGGACCAGAGAAGAGTTCTTAGAACATACTTGCTATAAAGCCGGATTACCTCGAGAAGCCTGGAAAGATAAAAAGACCGAAATTTGGGTATATAGCGCGGAAATATTTCATGAAGAAAAGTGACTCAATTTCGGAATGCGGATTGAAAAACTAACACAGAGAACACTGCGATTACCTGAGCAAAACAAAAGAGAAAATAGTATATTCATAATGTTTAATATTCTCTCCGCTTTTCTCTGCGCTCTCTGCGGTTGGATTTGACTACACGCTCCACATCAAATCTTCATAATTTTCTGCCGGGACCGTAAATTGGATCACTCCATTCGCCGGGCAGCGTTGTAAATCTATCTCGCCATGTTTGATATGTAGCTGTAGCTGGATAATATCCCCTGCAGCCGCACCTAAATCGGTAAACGGAATCCCTAATTCGATAATTTTATTTGCCGCTACACTAATTAATTGTTTCTGAGATACCCACCCACCGTTATTCGGCTCTTTTTCCCAGGCGGTTATCTCGCATTTATCTTCCTGTTTCAGCACTGTTACTTCCAACAGTTTCCGTTGTGGTCTGAAAAAATAGATATAGGTGGTGATTCCACTAAACTCGGTACTGCATATCGGTAGATTGGTATCGATACGCAGATATATATTATTCAAATCGAATCCGCAATAGATGCTTTTAACAACACTATGTGCCGGTTCCATCGTCCCGCCGCTCCGGCTAACCTCATATTTCCCGGCGTTAATCCATTCATAATAATCGGTTACTTTTCCGTCGATTTTCGGCTTGGTTAATCCGACCGGGACCGAAAGTAATTCTTTTTTAACGCGTTTGATTGGTATCGCTAATTCCGGGGGAATATCCAACCCTAACGCGGTATAGATATTCGCCAAATGCTGGCGATAGAGAGCGTCAAACTGATCGTCTAGTCCGGAAGAATGCTCTTCCCCATACCACCAATTCCAATCGCTTCCTTCAGCTATATAGAGGCATTTTGCCGCTAACTCCAGATTCGCCTTCCCAACCTCAGCTTCTTTCGCCGCGGCATAAACTTTTCTGGTTGCATCCAGTAGCTGCCAAGAAGCGTTATCTTCTTCACCGCCGATCCAAATCGCAAAATTACTATCGATCCAAGACCCGGGATAAATCTTTTTTACCTGTCGCAACGGTGCAACTTGATGCGAACCAATAAATTCTGAAATGGTAGTGCTTTTTATCAATGGATGGTCATTTAGCTTTTCATAAAGCAAATGCAGAAAATCGTTTCCATCATTTGGATAATATTCCCAGGCATTCTCGCCATCTAAAACCACCGATACCAAATGGTCTTCAGGTTCATTTGCCACCTGTTCCGCGATCTTCTCTAATCGGGAAATGAAATCCGACACCGCTGTTTTTGTTTCCATTTTAAAATAATGGAATCCGATTAAATCGGATAAGGTGCGATCGCGGAAGACTATCTGGACCTGTTTATCTTTTTCTCCGACCAGATAGGGATGATATAATACGGATTGCGGATTGGGAATTGGGGATTGCGGGTTGTAGTTTTTTAATTCCGAAATGGAATGGTTTAGAATCCCTTCGTCGGTAGCCAGCCATCGGAGCCCATATTGTGCCGCCAAGGCAACCACCGCATCAGAAACCGACCCTTCAGAAGGCCAAATCCCGGCGGGAGGTCGTCCGAACCGATTTTGGTATAATTCGACTGCGGTCCGGATTTGGATTTCCGCATCTTCCGGATGAACGAACCTCGGTTCCGGGAGTTTTATTCCCGGCTGCGATATTTTCGCTATGTCAGTATCACAAAGGAGTGGAAGTATCGGATGATAATATGGCGTTATCGATACTTCGAGTTTATTCTGCTCCTGCAATCGACGATATAATGGGATAATCTCATTGAGAATCGTGATCTGTTTTTCAACTACTAACGCTTTATCCGATTCCGAGAATTTCTTCCCTTGATTAATTAATTCTGCTAATTCCGGATATCGCTGGCGATGCATCGGATCGAACCAAACGAGGTTAAACCATACCTGGAGATCGAGATAATCCTGTTTCGTATAATATCGGCTGATATTATCGAGTTCTTCTTTACTAAGAAACCGGCCACGCCGGTCTAGCAATTCCGCATACCGAGGATATGGATTTACCATTGTATCCCAATTCGCAAAAAAGAAATGCAATAGAAGAAACTGTTTATCTTCCGGAGTCAGCTCCGATACCGGCTTTTTGGTAACATCGAGAAAATCGTCGGAAGCTTGTTCTTGAGTATACAATTCGAGCTGCTCGATTAGGCTTGGAACCAGATTAAAGTTCTGTTTTAGATTCGGATACGACTCCAACATTGCCGGAAGGTCATAATAATCCTTGATTCCATGAAGCCGTACCCAGGGGAAAAAACATCGACCGCTTATCGCATCCCGATAATACGGTTGATGCATATGCCAGAGGAACGCTAGATAGATAGGTTTTATCGTCATAGTTTTGGGGTTGTCGGTATCCTTACTTATTATATCAGAAATTTAATATACCAGCTCAAGGGAATCTGTTCTATCCACCTGAACTAGCTTGATGTCGGTTCATTATTAATCGATCAATAAACTTTTAGTTGACTACTAGACAACTCTGCGCTAAACTATTTCTGTGAATAAATAAGCATTTTATCCTTTTAAACCACGGTCGAGGTTTTAGAAAACAAAAATCTATTTTGATATCAAATAAATCGTTTTTTCGAAATGAGATATTCTGGCGAACTGTTGTTCTAACCTTTTTAATCTTCTTTTTAAGTGCGATTGTGATTTATACCGCCTGCTGGCTAGCCCGGGAACAAATCGCATATGTTCGCGCCAGCGCTATTATCCTCATCTTGGGCGCACTTCTAACCGCGAGTGTTATTTTAATGGTCTGGAATAATTATTTCCATAGTTTCCAGCTTACCCAGTTAAATGCTACTTTAGAAACCAGAGTCGCAGAACGTACTCGTGAATTGGAGCAAGCGGCACTCAATGTCCAGCATCGGGTGAATGAATTGGAAACATTCAATGCTCTAGCTGCATCAATCGCCCATTCCCATAATTTGCAGGAGATTTTCTGGATTGCAGTACCGCGAATTCTCGAAGTTACTGGATTTAACGCCTGTTGGGTATTTATAAAAGATCGGGATTTAGGAACATTTAATCCATCATTCTATTTAGGCAACCTTGCTAATATCACTGAAGCAGAAGCAAACGCTACTATTAACGAATGCGTTTGTCCAAAAGTGCTATTAGCGCGAGAAATTCTGGTAACGAACCGGGTTGGAGAATGCGTTCGATTTAGCCCTGAATTTGTAGTTAAAAGCGGGATCGTAAGTTATGTTTGTATTCCATTAATTGCTCGAAAAGAAGTGCTTGGGAACCTGCTCTTAGCCACAACAACCGAAAAAAAGCTTTCCGACATCGATCGGGATCTGCTCAATCTTTTTGGGAACGAATTGGGGATTGCTCTCGAAACCGCACTCTTATTCCAAAACCTGGAACGGCAGGCTACCACCGATGGGTTAACCGGTCTCTATAACCGCCGTTATCTAGATGAGGTCTTCCGCCGTGAAATCGAACGGGTTAAACGAAAAGATATCAAAATCAGTATGCTACTGATAGATATCTATAATTTCAAATACTTCAATGATACCCAAGGTCACCCTGCGGGAGATTCCCGGTTGAAGGTTGTCGCTCGGATATTGAAAAAGAATGTACGAGCAACTGATATCGTTATTCGCTATGGTGGCGATGAATTCATTATCCTCATGCCCGAAACAGACGAAATACAAGCGGATTTGGTGAAACGCAGGATTGAACAAGCGGTAGTATCCTGGAACAACGAATCGGATATTGATCGGCAGGATTTAGCGTTGTTTCTCCATATCGGAATCAAAACTGCCGGGAAAGATGATGCTGATGATTTAATCTCGATGGCTGATAAAGAAATGTATAAAGCGAAAGGGACCATCGACCGCAGAAAACTGATCGAGTTCCAGGAACGGAGCGAAACCGACCGAATGCGGTATACCTTGCAAGCGGTATTAAGTTTAGCGAAAGTAGTCGAGTTTAAAGATCCCTATACTCGCGGTCATTCGGAACGGGTTAAAGAATATGCGGTGGCAATAGCGCAGCAATTAAATTTATCCCGAAAAGAAATCGATGAAATCTCATATGCTGGGCTGCTGCATGATATTGGGAAAATCAGTGTATCTTCAGCGATACTAAATAAACGCGGCCGATTAACTCCGGAAGAATTTCGGATCGTATATCAGCATCCGGTAGTCGGGGAAACGATAGTTCGCGATGTCGAGCTGTTAAGTAACATCGCTCCATATATCCGTCATCACCATGAACGGTTTGATGGCGGAATGATTGGAGTTCCTTATCCGGGGTATCCGGACGGATTAAGCGGAAATCAGATACCTTTAGCGGCAAGAATTCTATCGGTAGCAGATGTTTTCGATGCGATGACTTCGGATCGACCTTACCGGCTTGGGATTCCTAAAGATAAAGCCGTTGAAGAAATGAAATCTAATTCCGGGACACAATTTGATCCGAAGATAATCGAAGCTTTCTTAGCGATTGTACATCGATTGGGAAATAATCCAGTTCCACCGAATCTGAATGAAGTTGGAAAGTAAGAGCCACGCGATTGTTTTGTCCAACACCCGGATTTATATCTACCCCATCCAGTTATATCAACTAAACGGTGACGACTTCATTGTCGAGCAATAATCCCTGAATTATCTGCATAGTAGATATTTTCCCTACCGCAATTTTATCTTCGATTCCAAAGAATTCTATACAGGTTCGGCAGGCGATTATTTCTATTCCTGCAGCTTCGATTTTCTTGAGCTGATTTAATACTTGCGAGTCTGTAGTAAGAAGCTTTACCGATGCGTTCCAGCAAATAATTTTATTCGGTTTATTCGGTTGGTCGGGAAGCAATCTAAGGAAATTTGCCATAATCAATTCCCCGAGTTTTTGCTCACCGTTCCCTAATTCAGTTGAAGATAATAAAACGATTTTCTCTTTCATAATTTATTCTGATTATTAATGTTGCTTTTTGTTGATTGTTTCAGATTTCGATATTCGGATTTATTTTTTAAGGTAATCTTCTCGGAGTATACTCATGACATAGAAATCGCAGAATTTACCTTCATGAAACATTGCTTGTCGGAGAGTGCCTTCTAATTTAAACCCGGCTTTTTCATACGCTTTTTTCCCGGCAACATTATCCGCCCAAACCTGGAGCTGGATTCGGTTCAGCCCTAAAGTTCGAAATCCATAATCGACTATAAGTTTGGTCACTTCGCTACCATATCCTTTACCCCAGAACTTAGAATCGCTGATAATGATTCCAAAAGTAGCAGCGCGACTGACTAAATCGACCCGATATAATCCAGCGTGTCCAACTGGAATATCTCCCTCTTTAACAACAATAGTAAATAGGATTAAATCTTTTTCTTTATATAAACCGCGGATAAACTCTTCCTGTCGAACACGATTGGTTGGAAATGCGATAAAAAATGAATACCGCACTTCCGGATTATTGCCGCACCGACAGAATAGATCTAAATCCGATAATTCTACTGAACGGAGATATACCTTTTCCCCAATAATGAATTCATTTTCCATATAGTTCACATATTAGACTATAGAAAATAGTCTGTAGATAGAAGCAACTTTCTCTGTATTTTCTATATCGTTTTTGCTAGTTATGGTCTACTTCATTAAGTCGTAGCCCGGTTTTTGCCCATCTTCAATCCTTTTTCGACTAACGGTGGGATATCTTCGATTTTAAATGGTTTCTTTAATGTCCCGACGTATAAATGTTTGACCACAAACAATTCATACGCTTGTATCGGATTATCCAGAATCGTTGCGGTACAGAGAATAAATGGAATCGCTTGCTGATTTCGCGATAACTCGTTGGCGACCGCCAATCCACTATCATCCGGCATTTGGATATCCAAGAAAATCAGGTCTGGTGATGCTTTCTGAATCTGTTCGATACCCTCTTTGGCACCTCCCGCAGTTAACACTGTATATCCATCGGATTCAAGGATTTGTTTTATTACGGTTCGAATGTCCGGTTCGTCATCAATAATAAGAATTTTCTTAGCCACTGTTTCGCACCTCCTTATCTAAAATTCGATTTCAGTTTTCAGTTTCCAGATTGATATCTGACAACTGATGACTGACTATTCTACTTTGATGACCACGTTATCGAAATATACCTCTGCGGCATTATTTCCAACCGGATTGATCCCTACCAATTGGACCGCATTATAGAGCTTGGTCGGTTTGAATCCGAACTGAAGCTGACGCCATTGCCCGGGAGTCCACTTCCCCGATTGGAGAATAGCATTCCCACTATCGATAATTTGTAAAAAACCATCGCTCATATCATAAACATACAAATATACTTTTTGGGTGCTATTAATGGAGTTTGCATTACTATATATCCACATCGAGGCTTGAATATTTTTTCCCGCGGTAGAAAATCCGAAAAGATAACTCGCTTTCCCTTTCTCACCAGCAACTTGCGATAAGATCAGGTTCGAAGTTGCATTAGTCCAAGTGCCGGCGGATGCAGCGTCGCCATATGGCTCGAATATCCAGCCGCTCGTTCCGGCATCGAAACTATCGCTCAAAAAGGTGTTTGTTGGTTGCGGTGCTCCTGGACTTACCCAAATATTATCGGCACAAAGTCCTCCATCAATCCCGCTACTAGCCGGATTGATGGCAACTAACTGAACGCCTAACAATGTACTTTGGGTATAAAACGAGATTTGCATATCTTTCGGATTCCAAGCGCTTGCGAAAAATCCGCTACCCGGTTGAATAACCTCATTTCCGGTGGCTACAATTGCTCCGCTATCATTCAGCTCCTGCAAATAGAGATAGACCTTCTGTTGTTTGGTAATACTACTAATTGTTGTCCATACTCTAGCTTTTGCGGTATACCAACCGGTACTCGGCACACTAAATATCTGGGTTAATTTCCCTTTTTCTCCGGAGTTCTGGTAGATTACAATATCCTGACTTAGACTATCTACTGATAAAGTTCCGGCCCCGGTACCATCCCCATACACTTCAAAATACCAATGGCTGGTATCACTACTTATGGTAAATTCACCATATGTATTCATATAGATACTATTAACGGTAATATAATTTGTTTTCGTAGTAGTACTTGCGCCATAAGCATTATTGGCAATTAAGGTGACGGTATATTTTCCCGGATTAACATATTGATGCGATGGATTCTGGCTGGTAGCTGTCGTCCCATCTCCAAACGACCAGGTCCAGCCGGTCGGGCTCCCGGAAGAGGTATCATAGAAATTCACCGTTAGAGTCGCATATCCGATGGTTGGACTTGCATAAAAATTGCATATCGGTGCCGGCGGATTATTAACGGTAATATAATTTGTTTTGGTAACCGTACTTGCGCCATAAGCATTATTGGCAATTAAGGTGACGGTATATTTCCCGGAATTAATATATCGATGCGATGGATTCTGGCTGGTAGCTGTCGTCCCATCTCCAAACGACCAGGTCCAACCGGTCGGGCTCCCAGAAGAAGAATCATAGAAGTTTACGGTTAAAGTCGCATATCCGGTGGTCGGACTCGCATAAAAGCTGGCTACCGGAGCAGCCGTTTCAACAATATTTTTATATCTTCGTGGAATATACGCGGTATCTTTCGATAACACTCGATGCACTACCCGGCAAGGGATAACCCCGGCGGTGGATTCATAGAATACAATCTGGTTGGTACCGGTAGTATAATAATCAAATAGACGAACATGGCTACCGGCTTTATTAGTCACATCACCCCGTACCAAATCAGACCAGTTGATGGTAGTTGCGATATTCGGTATCGTGCTGGTAGTATATCTACCGGCTCGCCAGCAGGTGGAAACGAATCCGGAACAATCAACTCCAGCAAAATTAGAATGGGTATCTTCAAAAATCTTATTATCTCCGGCAACCGCACCGGTACTGAGTTTATATAAAGCCCGGGCCACACTTTCATATCCACCCCAGTTATAGGGTATCCCAACATAATAGCCACCGACCGTAACATAATTATAGGTGGTATTTGCGTTCCCGGTGATACAAGTCCAGCTTGCAGTTGAAAAGATATATGCGTCCTGCATAATGGAATCGCGGGTTATCGCATTCGCAGATATAGGAAAAGCACTTAAAATCAAAACTACTACTAAAATAACTTTGGTTGATTTCATGATTTTAATACTCAATATTCAATTCACATTTTACCTTAAAAATTGCTACTGTAGCATTTGCAATGAATTGTTAAATTGAGTATTTTATTACCCGAACGCCTTCCGGTTTCGTTTGCATTTGATAGATGTTCCCGGCATCATCAACTTCGAGTTTCTTATATACGGTCGAGAAATAATCGTTCGGGATTTCGATAGTATTAACTAATTTTCGGGCGGAATTATATTTCCAGACTTCCAGATGGAGAATATCTTTCGCATCGGTTCGTTCGATTTCTGCATAAATATTTCCGGCAGTATCCTGACCAAGAAAAAGCACGGCGCCGAGTTCATCTTTGGTCTGGATCGAAATCGATCCCCAAGCAAAATTCAAAGCTCCATCAGAGATAATGATATCTGCTCGATGTTTGTTTTCCCACACCATCCAATACTGGTATTTATCCGCTTTTCCGAGATATCCATTCTTCCATCCTTTAACCTGGTCTATAGGAGCTAAACTTTTTAATCCAGTTGTAGATATGGTTGCGAGGGGATGTACTTGTTGGTTGACTCGATTAACGACTAAATTTTGTGCTGCATCGATATAAATCTTCTGTGCATAACCTTCAATCAATTTAATTGAATCATCAATTTTTATCTCCTGATTCAATTCTCCTTTTGCTGAATACACCCGAACGATATGACTATCGACATCAAGCAGATAGACATTTCCGGCATCATCGATACAAAATGAGCTGCAAACCAGCCCGGTGCCGATATTCGCTATCCATTTACCGGAAGCATCATATTTCTTGATTTGTTTATTGACAAAATCATAGAGATAGATATTTCCAAGGTTATCCAATGCGAAGGTGGTTGGTCCAACGGTTTCGATTTCCTGCCCCTGCTGCAATCCGATTTCTTCTGAACCCAATCCCCAACTGATTGTTGCTATAACCTGACTCTGATATTCGGTTGCATATGATACCGATATTGCTAGTACTGCACTAAAAAAAATGAGACTAAATCTTTTTATCAATCGCATAATAGCTTATACTCCAAATTAAGCTGAATCCTTATCTTATAACTATAAGTCGAAACGACACGATTGTCAACTACTACTCCGCTGTTTTAAATAGAACTGAAAGAAACAATATTTACTGGTCAATAATATCGGTTATATCGTGTCTCTCCACCTCGATTTTACTTAAAAACACCCGGGTTTTGACTTTCCATACCGAGGTATAACCCGAATTGGTCCGACCAATTCGGGTTATACTCCGTGCTTCTTAATCTTAGAGTTGTAGACAGTAAGACCCATATCAATAACCTATAAAAACTCAGTATATCGAGCAAGTTGCAAAGTTTGCAACTTGCTCTGGTGCCAATATCATTTATAGACGATAGAGTAAACTGGAAAGTTTCCAATTTACTCGGTATCTCTAAAGATATCAATACTATAGCTATTAAAAGCAAGTCTTGATTAGGTAACATTATCGTGGGGTAAGGATTAGAATTATTCAATGATAGTCCGGTAAAACTTTTGCGATTTCAGATTTCCTTCTAAATGATAGGCGATATGGTTTAAGAGCAATTCGAGGAGTATTTTCCCTTGTTTACGGTCAATAGTTAATCCGGCTATTTGCGTAATCGGTTCGATTAATGCACTTTGATAGAATTGGATACTGCCTATAGGAACCGATGAGATATAGTGAGTTTGCTTCTTTAGGGTTTTTCGCGCTGGATATGACCCTTTCGTTTGGCAAACAGAACAGACAATTCCACCTTTATGGAAATTAAACTGTACCGGGGTATTCTTCTGCTTCGGAATCGGTTTTCGACATACCACACACCCGGATAAATAGGGAGCAAATCCGGTAATTTGTAACAATTTTATTAGATAAATAAGCGTAAACGAGCCTAACTCAACCTTCTTTTCCAATCCGGTTAAATATCCTGAGCAGAACTGATATAACTCCGGGTCGGGTTCGTTCTCGCCGGTAGCCCGGTTCAATAGCTCGATAAATAGGGAACCGTAGGTTAACCGGGTAACATCTTCCCGTAACCGATGATGGAATCGCATTATTTCAGTTTGCGTTACCCGATATAATTCCCGCGGTCGTTTCCCGAATAGAGTCAGGTTAAGCTCGGTGAATAAACCGAGCGAAGCGGCTAGTTTACTGGTTGGTTTCCGAACTCCCTTAACAACCGCCCGAACTTTGCCGAGTTTCCGGGTATAGAAGGTAACTAGTTTATCATATTCCAGAAACTCGGTGGTTTTGAGAACAATCGCTTCCGTCTGATGAAGAGACATAATAACAACAGTCCTAAGTCCTAATCCGCCTGAGGCGGATTAAGTTCTAAGATAAAATAGTTTTTGTTTTTGCTTAGGACTTCGGACTATCCACTTTAGACTGCATTTCATGCATTGCGCCAGTCCGGTATCCCAGTAAATCGAGGGTAACGAAAATGAATCCGATAGCTTTGAGTTTCGCGGTTATCTTCTGCGCCGTATCAGGCTGCAATAAAATCGGAAAATCCTGACATTATTTTTATTGGCGGAGATTTATATGACGGGTTTCCGATTAAGCTGGATTATCTGGCGGCTCCGCTGTTTGAACTGAAAGTTCCAAAAGGAGTTTATTTTATTACCGGCAATCATGAAGAATTTGAAAATAATAAGCCGTATCTTGATGCGATTGGCAGAGCGGGAATAAATATTTTAAATAATCGCGCAGTTGAAATTGACGGAGTAAAAATTATCGGCGTTGATTATCGCGATACCAGCGATGCCGGCAATTTCAGCAATGTCTTATCAGGATTGGCTGGCGGAAATAAGAGTATGCCTATGATATTGCTCAAGCACACGCCTTTTGATTTGGATGTTTCTGAGCGGGCTGGAATTGATTTTCAAATTTCAGGCCATACCCATCAGGCGCAAATTTTTCCATTAAACTATATAACCAGAAGCGTTTATAAGGGTTATGATTATGGATTTAAGAAATTCGGTTCAATGCAAGTCTATGTTTCAAGCGGAACCGGAACCTGGGGACCGCCTCTCAGGATCGGCACTGTGTCTGAGATTGTTGTAATAAACTTCTGATAAGTCTTGACATGTTTGTTATAATGAAGTTAGTACAAATTACAAGGAAAAGGGGGATAAATGCTCCGCAGAAAATGGATGTTGCGAGCTGTTGCGCATTGTTGCGACGGCAAATGTAGAAAGAGGCGGCTTTTTAGCCGTCCCCTTGTTTTTTAGGCAAAAAAATGCCATACTTATAGTGTTATTATCACGGTGGTTTCATCAGGGTAATAATGCCGAAACTGGCTGAAAAACCGGTTTCAAAAGGTCTTATTAAAGAGTTAAGTTTTGGTATTATTACCTTGATTTAGCAAAATTATAAATGGAGGAAGGATTTAAGGCCACTTGTTCCGATTGTGGAACAGAAACCACCCTGCCTTTCCAGCCAACAGGCGACCGCCCGGTTTATTGCCGGGACTGCTTTGCAAAAAGAAGGCCGGCCCGCATGGGAGGAAACAGGAGTTTTGGCGATAGGCCGCGCCAGGAATTCAAAGCTGTTTGCTCTGATTGTGGATCCGAAACAACGGTTCCTTTCAGGCCAACTGAAGGCAAACCGGTTTATTGCCGCGATTGCTTTATGAAAAGGAAAAACGGCTAATGAAATTTAGAGACAAAAACCGCCTTAGGGCGGTTTTTGTTTTGCGTTTGTGGATTTCCGCGGTTTCAAACAAGCAGTTTTTAATATAATATTAAACTATATGAGCAGCGCCAAATTGCACGTATTAATAGTGGATGACGATCCTGTTTTTTTGCGCCTGATAGGCGGCAAATTAATGCATGCCGGCTTTGAAGTGCTTTATTCGCATGACGGCAATGAAGCTCGGGAAGTTGCGCGCAGAATGCAGCCCGATCTGATTTTGCTGGATGTGAGGATGTCGGGCGAAGACGGGTATAAGATTTTAGTGCGTTTAAGAAGCGAACCGCAGACAAAAAATATCCCCGTTGTTTTTCTGACTAATGAAGATTTGTCGCTGGAAGCCGAAAAAAGAGTCAGAGAGCTGGGAGTCGCTGATTATATCCATAAAAGCGTTGATCCAGACGAGTTTTTGGAACGGATACGCAAGGTGACAAGCGCCAGCCAAAACAAAACCTAAAAAACAGGCTTGTTCAAAAGCCTGTTTTTAATTGGCAATAATGTTCTTTTTCTAGCCGGACTTTTCTGAAAGCGATTTTATTATCCTGTTTATTTTTTCAGCTATTTCTTCGGTCGTGTTCAAAGACTTGATAAGGTAATCTTCAACCTTAAGTTCCTGGATTCTGGCCTTGTCCTGATTGCTCCACAAATTGCTTAGGATTATTACCGGCGTGGATGCTATTTTTTTATTTTCATTGCTTCTGATTCTTTCCAAAACAGTAAACCCGTCCATTTCAGGCAAAAGCAGATCAAGCACGATAAGGTCAGGCGTTTCTTTTGCAATGATTTCCAATCCTTCTTTGCCATCAGACGCAACGCTGATATCATGGCCGAAATAAGAAAGTTTGCGCACAACAATATCCCTCATTATCAGGTCGTCTTCAATAATAAGTATTTTTTTGGGGCTGGAATTCATGAAATTTATTATACCATATTTTCAATCATATTAAACTATAATCCTTAAAATTAAGTTAAAATGCCCTTGCCTTCTTATAAAAATCTGGTTTTTTTTAAAGACAGGCGCGTTGTCAAAGACAGGAGGATTTTGTCTGACAGAAGAAGCGCCAATTTGGGCCATACCTCGGTTTCAGCCGACGGGCAAATTTTTGTTTTGGCAGAAAGGCGCGTTTCAACAGACAGAAGAGTTTTAAAAGACAGGCGGATGATTAAAAAAAGTTTTATTGATCCTGAGATAAGGCCGATTTTTTACGGCTTTATACAAAAAGTTATACTGATTTTGGCTAATTTTGTATTCAGAATTTTTGCCAAAATCGAGATCTCAGGAGCCGAATTTGCCAAACGCATAAAACAAGGCCCGATTTTGATTATTGCCAATCATAAAAGCGTATTAGATCCGGTTTTAATCGGATTTTGTCTGCCGTATTTTTCAAATATTTTTCCGATAAGATTTATGGCCAAGGACGAATTTTTTAAAAATGCTTTTAAAAAAGTTTTTTTCAACGCTTTAGGCGCTTTTCCGGCCAAAAGGGGGCAGGGAATTGAAAATTCGCTGGCATTGCCCAGCGGTTTTTTGTCTCAAGGCAAGACAGTGGCGATTTTTCCGGAAGGCAGGTGCATAAAACACGAAGGATTGGAATCGCCTCAAAAAGGAGCTGGCAGGCTGGCAATTGATTTTCCAATGGCAATAATCCTGCCAATAGCCATAAAAGGAACGCTGGGATTCAATTTTTTTAATATTTTTTACCGGAGGCCGAAAATCAAAATAAGCATCGGGTGTCCGTTTTTTTCAAAAGACAGGATTTCGGGCAATGAGCAGGAGGCTTCGGACCAGTTAATGAATGAAATAAGCAATTTATATTCTTAAAAAGATAAAGATCGTGTTTTCTGTTTTGATATAATATAATTGGAATCGATTTTTAATGAATAACCGTCAGAATCTGCGATGTTTAAATTTTTGGTGCGATTAATCGGTGATTTTTTTTATATCCATAAATCACCCAAAGAATCATCCCAAATGTCCCGATAGCAAATTGAAAGATGATAGAATTTATATCTGGGGCAAACAGAATATACATAAGATTTATGGCAAATGCCAGTATGGCGGTCGTTATGTATAAGTCTCTGAACCGTATTTTCTT
>JBHGBB010000073.1:0-15523 GCA_041946755.1 bacterium
GCAGTTGTATGATTAATCATAACTACAGTAGTTAGCATATAGTAGCTAGCAGCTAGGGTTTCTCGCCAAGAGTAAAGAGATAGAGATAAGAGGAAATATCTCCTATAAAAAGAAGTCAGAGGTCAGAAGTAAGAAGTCAAAAAAAGACAGTAGATAGAATATAGTAGATAGTAGCTAGGGAAAAACTCCAAAAAAATCAAACTCTTCATTGGATAGTTTAAAAACCAAACTGACCGGCGGTCAGTTTGCTTTTTAATCTCTACTTGACCGGATATAATCTTCCCCCGGGTGCTGAATCCGGCCCGCAGTTGCAGAGATAATGTTCCGGTTCCATATTCATTAGCTTCCCAAGCTTATTCCAGACCGTTTTCGTTCCATGACAAACCGCAATCGGTGTTTTCGGTGAAATCCGTTTCGAAGTCTCGATACAGTATCGGTATACCTCTTGATGGAATTCATCGGTAAACGGTCCCCAAGGGATATCTTTCATCGTCTCAACCGCTTGTTCAGCCGATTTAACTGCTATCGGGTCAAGTAAATCGAGGTCGAAGATATTAGCCATATCGCTAAATCCCATCCAACCGAGCAATTCTAAGGTAACCAAATCCGGTTGGACTTTCTGATATAAATATTCAAATAAGACGGTATATTCTTTCCGCCAATCGCGAACCGGGACTATCGGGCTTAACCGCGCGCGAACCGGATATCCTGATTGCTGGGCAAGAGCCATCGCATCGATTCTCTCTTGCATCGAAGGGGTTCGCCGGTCAATCACTCGGCTGGCAGTATCTGCAGATACCGACCAACTGATAATAGTATGTCCCTGATGATTGAGATTCTTTAAGAACCCGATATTATCGCTTTTCGTAAACAGTAATAGATATCGGTCTTTCTCCCGGGTAAATCGGTCGATCATTGGCGGCATCGCATCCAATTCCGGCTCGAATGGCGGTAAATCGGTCATATTACTATATTTAAACAACCGCTGGTTAGGATATTGAACGAAAACCGTATCCAGATTACTCATGAATTGCTCGATATCTAAATAGAAGATGACTACCCTGCCGAACCCGCAATATGCACAGCGGAAGATACAGCCGGAAACAATGTTTAGTTCTAATCCCGGCTGGCATACCCCTTGATGCTGGGTCGCTTCATCCCGCCAGTGGTAATAGAAATTAGGTTTCGATTTATCGAAGGTAGAAAAAACTATAATCGCATCATCACCGAATGCATCTTTCCCATGGCGCCGGCTGCCGATATTCGCTACCTGTTCTCGCGTAGCCGCATCATACTGTTTTAACTCTTGATATCTGATATTAGGTAACATCCGGTTTAACCGCACTAAACAATTCGGTTTGGTATATACTTCCGGATCGATATATACCGTTTTCGCTGGGATTTCGAGCATGCTATAGTCTCCATAAACAGAACAATAAGGTATAACCAGAATATTAATTATATCAAAATAGAGGGACTCGGTTAAGTCGATTTAATAGACTTGATTATCCAAGAGGATAGATTATACAAAATCAAAAAAAGGTGTATAATCATCGTTTAGAATAGAAATCGTTTGCCACAAAATCCCGGATTCTTGCTCTTATATAATAGACCCGGGTATAAGGTAATAGTAACATCCATGGATAAACTTACCGACCAACAGATAGTCGAACAGGTGCTAGCCGGTAATAAAGATTCGTTCGGCCTATTACTCGACCGATATCAGAATCTGGTATACCGGTTGGCAGTGGGTATACTTAAAGACTGCGCTGCAGCTGAAGATGCGGCACAAGAAGCGTTTATGATCGCATACCAGAACCTGGATACTATTCGGAATCCGGCAGCGTTCGGTGCCTGGATTGCCGCTATCACCCGGCATCATTGTTTTAAATTGGTTCAAAAAGAGGCGGCGATATATTTAGATGATATCGAGCAGCTACCGGCGATAGATGAATCTGAAGATATCTTGGATAAAGAGCAAAAGATGATGCTGCGTAAAGTAATCGAATCGCTCCCTGCAAAATATCGGGAGATAATCGATTTACGGTATTTCGAAGGATGCTCATATCTGGAGTTAAGTTCATTTCTCGGGATATCCATGGATGCGGTCAAATCCCGGTTATACCATGCAAAAAAAGAAATGATTAAATTGCTGCAGAAAGAGGGGTTGGTATGATATTCCATCCGAAAATAAAAACGATTATCCAATATGCTGACCAAGAGCTTACTGAACCGAAAATGGATTCGATTAAACGCCATATCGATATGTGCACCCAATGCCGGGAGAAACTGAGTATGGTCAAAAATATCGGAACCGTCCGCCAACCGAAGAAAACGATATCGCCAAACTTCAAATCGCAGGTGGTGAATCATCTGCCAGCACCGAAATGGGATACCCAGCCGATTGTAGCCGAACTTAAATCGATTATAGGTGAAGTTATCGTATATCGCAGAACCGAATCGGAAGGCAGAGTCGGATTCCCCGGAATGGGACTAAAAAAAGGCGAAACCGTTAAATTGAATGGAGATAGTCTAGCGCTCATCGAACTGAACGACGGCAGCTGCCTCTGGCTGAACCGGAGAACCGAACTCCAGTTTACTTTCGCCGCACAAGAATTATCGCTGCATGCCGGAGAACTGTTTGGCATATTCAAACCGCAGCCGAAAGTATTCGAAATCCTGACTCCGACCGCAGTGCTAGGGGTTATTGGCACCGAATTCGATGCTGAAGTTAAGAATGGTTCTAAAACCAATCTCCGGGTGATTAAAGGAAAAGTTTCGGTAACTACCGAAACCAGTAAAGTTATTGTTAAAAAGAAACAAGAAGTTGAAGCTGAGAAATATACCCTCTCTCAACCGAAAAGAATTAAAGATAAGGAGCATGTTATGCAATGGACGAAACCGTTAACTCCGAAACCGCAGCGCGGCCGGGCGATAATCAAATTCCTGGTATTTTTACTTATCGGTTTTATTGCGGTAACCGGAGTAGTATTCTATTTCAAAAGTAAAGAAAAACCGGTAGAACCGGGTATGGCAAGAAAAGTTGTTACCTTGGATAAGAAAGACCCGTTGGTATTGCATTCACCGTATACTCAGCAAGGAGCGGTATGGCGGATATTCACCACTTCTCAGGTTAAAAAAGGGGAACGATGGATCGACGACTTAAAAATGACTGTCCGCTCGGAATTGATGGAATATACTGAAAAAGAGGGCGCGCGAGTAGTGTTAACGATTGACGATTGTACCGCGTCCGGTGGAAAAGATGAAATTGCGACCGCACCGCTCATGGTCGGCAGGAAATTTGTATATCAAATTTCGCCGGAAGGGCATATAGTTAATACCGAGGTCTATGATGGGAAACCGCTGGAATATTTAGAGATCGTATATTATGTAAATGCTATTTCCAGCGATATGAGCGGGATGTATGTGAAGAAATCAATTGTTCCCGGAGACCAATGGACTGAAAGTTATGCCGGCCCTATCCCGGGATATGCAGATTCATATATCAAAGTAAATATCGCCTATACTTTCGCTGGATACGAGAAACGGGACGGAGTTGAAGTAGGGGTAATCCAATCGAATGTGAATGGGTCGCTTGGGGGAGGACTTCCTCTTCAGAAAGTAGTTGACCAAGCAGGAACCCATTATATTCTTGCGGATAATATTAATTTTGAAAGTAAAAGCGAGATTATTGTTGATGTTATAACCGGTCGAGTAGTTAGCGGTACCAGTACTTCTACCACAAGCGGGCAGAAATTAACTATGGTGAGTTATCCGAAAGGAACTACTCAGTCGGTATCAAAACCGCTTCCGTCGCAACCGGCTGGTGTAGGTCGAGGATTCGCTACTATCGAATATCAACAGTAATTACATAGACCGTTACTACGAAAGCACGAAATCATGCTGATTCTAAATCAGCTGGCTTTTCGTGCTTTCGAGATAATCCTTCGCAAGACGACTATTGAATCAAAATACCTTATATCTATCTAATCCTCGAAAGTACTAAGTTTAACATTGAGATTTGGTCTGCCTAAGGCGGATTGGGATTTACTTGGTATCTCTCCTTACGCTAGAATATATAGCATGAATCAGCAGCCGCGCTATGTAATACCACAATCGATAGATGAAGCTCTGCAGTATTTATCCGAGCCGATAGAGCATACTATGCTTCTTGCCGGAGGTACGGATGCGGTTGTTGAACTGCGGGATAGTAAGATTCGGCCAGCACCAAATGATGACCCGGTAACTGCATTAAATCGGATAATCGATATCTCCCGAATCCCGGAATTGAAAGGAATTAAAGAGATCGGGAATGAACTAGAACTCGGTGCTTTGGTAACTCATCGGGAAATGGCAGAATCGGAATTGATTCGGCAATATGGAAGTATTCTTGCCGAAGCCGCTACTCAGATGGGGTCACCGCAAGTGCGCAATCGCGGAACACTGGGTGGAAATCTGGGCACTGCGTCACCGGCAGCGGATACCGCGCCGTCGTTAATCGCACTAGGCGCAAAGGTATTGTTGAAAAGCCTGCAAGGAAAACGCGAGATTCCGATAGAAGACTTCTTTCTAGCTCCCGGGAAAACCGTTCTAAAATCTGATGAGCTTATTCTCGGAGTCCGATTCCCGAAAATGCAATCCAATGAACAAGGCCGATATTATAAACTCGGCCAGCGGAACGCGGTCTCGATCTCTATCGCTTCGGTAGCTATCAAAGCGGAAATCCGCAATACCCGGTTTGGTACTGTACGTATCGGGTTAGGCAGCGTTGCTCCGAAACCGATTCGTGCCCTGGAAGCGGAACGTAGCTTGTTCAACCAGCCATTCAATGCTAAAATTATAGAGCAAGCAGCACAATCTGCGATGACTCAATGTATGACCATAACCGATATTCGCGCTTCCGGTAAATATCGGTGTCAGATAGTCGAAAAGGTCACGCAAGAGTTGTTAAACGATATAACACTTAACCCAACTAAATAGTCGAAGTAACTAATGGAGTTATTATGCATTATCCTAAAACACTAGCAGCAATAGCACATAAAGAAGTTTTAGTTAATAGAACTGGAATTATCTTTTTCGGAATCATCTCCGGAATAATCTTGACTGCATTAAGTGCGTTTGTTCGTGTTCCTTTACCATTTACTCCAGTACCGTTAACCTTACAAACCTTAATGGTTGTTTTGCTAGGTGCGGTGTTAGGGAAAAAATATGGAACGATAACACAAATGAGTTATGTGCTAATCGGTATTCTCGGTGCCCCGATATTTACCGGCGCTTCGTTCGGATTAATGCAATTAGCCGGACCTACCGGTGGATATTTAATCGGATTTATCGCTGCCGCATATTTGGTCGGCAAGTTGATTCCGAAAACCAACTCTGTTTCGTTTCTACGGATATTCAGTATGATGGTAATCGGGTCGATTCCAATCTTATTATTCGGTACTATTCAACTATTTTTCCTAATGCAGCTATCCTGGAAGCAAGCGTTTATTATTGGTTTCCTCCCCTTTATTCCCGGTGATATTATTAAATCCTTTATTGCCGCCGGGATATATCATCGGATTCAGAGCCGATGTGAAATCTTTAAGTCAGTTTAATCTGTAAAATCTGTTGTTTATATTATATTGGAGAACACTATGGAACTTAATTTAACCGGACGACATTATATTGGCGATATGGATTGGTCACTACAGGAGCTAGAGTTATTATTCCAGGTGGCCGGCGATTTGAAAGAGAAATTTAGACGCGGGATTCCACATGCGATGCTACGCGATAAAACCCTGTTTATGATTTTCTTCGAGCAATCGACCCGTACCCGGAATTCATTTGAAGCCGGTATGACTCAACTTGGCGGCCATGCCCATGATTTGACTCCGGATAAAATGCAGATTTCACATGGGGAATCGCCGAAAGATACCGGGATGGTTTTATCCCGATATGGGCATGGAATAGCGATTCGGAACTGTTTCTGGAAAATCGGGAATCAATATATTAATGAAGTCGCGAAATGGTCGACCGTACCGATATTCAATATGCAATGCGATATCTATCATCCCTGCCAGTCGTTAGCCGATTTAATGACTATTAAAGAGAAGTTTAATAACGAACTCCGTGGCAAGAAATTCGTTATCTCTTGGGCATATGCCCCGAGTTATACCAAACCGATCTCGGTCCCGCAATCGCTGATATTGTTAATGACCCGGTTTGGTATGGATGTAACTTTAGCGCATCCGCCGGAATTTAAACTGATGCCGGAAATTGTGAATCAGGCGAAATTGAACGCGAAATCAGCCGACTGCAAATTCGAGATTGTCCATGATATGGATGCGGCATTTGAAAATGCCCATGTGGTATATCCGAAAAGCTGGGGCTGTTATCTGACTACTGAGATTAAAGAAGAATCGATGCAGATTTCGAAAAAGTATACCAGCTGGATTTGCGACCAGCGCCGCATGAATCTGACCGATAAGAAATCGTTATATATGCATTGTCTACCTGCCGACCGGGGTTATGAGGTAACTGATGAGGTTATCGACGGCCCGCATTCGGTAATCTACGATGAAGCGGAAAATCGGCTCCATGCGCAAAAAGGATTGATGGCGCTGACTATGAGTAATCCGAAAGATTTGCAGAAGATTGTTAGCCGAATGTAGTCAAAACAGTAGTCAGTAGACCGTAGACTGTAGACAGAAAAAACTAATAAATTCGATTAATCGAGTTCTGCTAATAGGCATAAAGCTTACCATACGGCCGGTGGGAATAAGGGATTAGTTTAACAAACCGGGTTTTTTTGATTTCTTTAGGATTAATCGAAAAAGAGGTACAGTATTCGTTAAGATATTCAAGTAATATTTTATAATCTTCATTCGTCAACCCGGTCTTCTTAACCTCTTTCCCCAATTGATAATCAGCAACATCACCATGTAGATATATCGTTCCGCCATGCATCCCGGTACCGCAAAAGTTACCGACTATCGACTCATCCGACTTTTTATCCAGGCCTAATACAATGATCCGGCCGCCAGCCATATATTCCCCTAAAAAATCGCCGACGATACCGCCGATGATAATCGCCGGATGGGAGTTATGATACGATTTCATATGGATACCAACCCGATATCCGGCATTTCCTTTAATATAAATTTCGCCACCGCGCATTGAATACCCGACAATATCTCCGGCGTTGCCATGAACCATAATTTTACCGTCGTTCATGGTATTACCGATACCATCTTGTGCGTTGGCGTTGACGATTAGGGTTGGCCGATTCATAAACGCCGCTAAATCATTTCCCGGCGTTCCGTTAATGGTAATTCTAATTTCCCGGTCAACGAGTCCATTACCAATATACCGCTGGCCATTAATATTATCGAGAATAATATTTTTATCCCCACTATCTATCGCAGTATGGATTTTCTCATTGAGCGTTTTATAATGGAGTCCTTGAGCGTTAATTCTCATATTTCTAATCCTGCCCCGGTAACTAAATGTTTTCGATATGCTTTGGGTAAAGATACCAACCCGAAATCTTCTTGCGCCAGATGCGATTCAAAATCGGTGACATCAGCTTTATCCTTGATTAGCCCGGTATATATTCCTGCGCGATCGATATCGCCTAAAAAGATGGTGCCGATAATCCGATGGTCTTTAATCAATACCTTTTTATATACCGCCTTTTCCGGCTGATAATGCTCGATTACTTTATAACTGGAATCTTCTGGAATCGTTATCCCGACCGATATCGTGGGTATCCCGCATAATTCTACTGAATTCATCATTAAACTCCCCTGATATTCCTGGGCAATCCCAGCCATATTATATCCGGCGATTTTCCCCTGTTTCGTCGCATTAATCCAGATCGCCATCGGTCGATTGATATCCAGCAATAAGTCCGATGCTTCACAGCAATCTCCGGCAGCATAGATATTATCGACCGAAGTTTGCATCATGGTATCAACGATAATCCCTTTATTACATTTTATCGGAGTATTGCGCACCAATTCGATGTTCGGCGTTACCCCGACTGCCATAATTACCAGGTCGGTAGCGATTCTCTTACCGTTATTAAGGATTACCGATTTAACCTGGTTCTGGTTACCCTGGATTTCCGTAACCGTATTTTTGGTGATTACAGAACACCCTTGTTTTTCTAAAGCATTCTTAATTATCTGAGACGCTTTTTTATCGAATGTCGCTGAAAGTATCCGATCAGCCAATTCGACGATAGTTACTTTAACCGATAATCCCATCAATCCTTCAGTCGCTTTTAATCCAATCAATCCGCCGCCGATAACTACTGCTTCTTTTACTTTATTCGTTTCGATATAGTGCGCGATTTTCTCTGCGTCCTGGAGTTTGGTGAAAGTAAAAACTCCGGGCTGTTGCGCACCTTTAATTCGCGGGATGATCGGATTGGTCCCGGTAGCGATTAACAGTTTATCAAACGGGAGTTTCTTTTTATCGGATAAAATCACCTGGTTGTTTTTGATATCCAACCGGCTGGCGGGATTATATAAAATCAACTTCACCTTGTTGGTTTTATAAAACGTATCCGGCAGATAGGGCATCCGTTTAGCTTCTATCTTTTTCGCTAAGAGATACGAAATCAGCGGCCGCGCATAGTTGGTATACGGTTCATCGGAAATCAAAGTAATCGGGCTGTTTAAATCCGGTTCTCGAATCGCTGTAATAGCGCTGGTTGCTGCCGGGCCATTGCCAATAATAACGTAGTTCATTTTTTCTCCTCAAATACGATCGCCTGGTTCGGGCATTTCATAACGCAAATCGGCATCTCTTCCCCGCGGCATAAATCGCATTTTGACGCCACTTTATTCGTAACCTTATTTCGTAAAATAACGCCAAACGGGCAAACCATAATACACATCCAGCATCCGACACATTTCTCTTCGTTATACAACACCGCCCCGGTTTTTTTATCCCGAGACATAGCTCCGGTGATACACGCTTCGATACACGGTGCATCGTCACAATGCCGGCATTGGAGCGCAAACGAGAGATATCCTTTTTCTTCAACGATAATTCGCGATACCGGTTTCGGCTCTTCGCCTTTATATACCTTATAGATATCTTTCGATTTCGAATGCTGTACCTGACAATGGATTTCACACAACCGGCATCCGATACAATACTCTTCGTGGATATAGATTTTTTTCATAGTATTACCACGCTTCCCCGGCAGATTTGATGCCTAATAATTTCAGTTCCAGTTCTGATAATCCGATTCCACGCAATTGTTCACGATTCCCGCGCAAACTTTCTATGGCATTAATTCCCATCCCACCGAGCATTTCTTTTATCTCCAAACTCCATGCCCGCAAGAGGTTAGCGAGCCGTCTAGCACCAAGTTCAGGATTTAATCGTTTGGTGAGATAGGGGTCTTGGGTAGCGATTCCCCAATTGCATTTTCCGGTATAACATTTCTGGCAGACATGACAACCGAGCGCTACCAGCGCTGCGGTACCGATATATACTGCATCGGCTCCTAACGCAATCGCTTTAATAATATCAGCGCTGTTTCTAAAACCGCCGGCAGCGATTATCGAAGCCTGGTTTCTGATTCCTTCCTGCCGTAACCGTTCATCAACCACTGCGATAGCCAATTCGATCGGGATGCCGACATTATCTCGGATAACACTTGGTGCCGCACCGGTTCCGCCGCGAACTCCATCAATCGAAACGAAATCCGCACCCGCTCTGATGATTCCGGAAGCTATCGGTGCGACATTATGTACCGCTGCAATTTTTACTCCTACCGGTTTTGTATATCGAGTCGCTTCTTTAAGGGCATAAATCAGCTGCCGTAAGTCTTCTATCGAATAGATATCATGATGCGGTGCCGGTGATATCGCATCCGTACCTAATGGAATCATTCTGGTTTCCGAAATCTCTTCAGTAACCTTTTCCCAAGGCAGATGGCCGCCGATACCGGGTTTGGCTCCTTGCCCAACCTTGATTTCGATTGCCGCACCGGCTTCCAAATACTCTTGATGCACTCCGAATCGGCCGGAGGCTACCTGAACTATAGTATTCGGTCCGTATTGATATAACTCTTTATGCAATCCGCCTTCTCCGGTATTACAAAAAGTTCCGGCATCATGTGCCGCCCGTGCTAACGCTTTACAGGCATGAAAACTTATCGATCCATACGACATCGCAGAAAACAGGATCGGGATTTCTAATTTTAGTTGTGGGGCAAGTTTAATCGGCGTTAAGCTCGTAGATTCTGATTCGGCATGCCCGTGCCTTGATGAAGAAGAAATCATTGCAAAATCAGGGATATCTTTTCTTCCTAAATAGGTTCGCAGTTCCATCGGTTCCCGCAACGGATCGATGGAAGGATTCGTCACCTGGGAGGCATTCAGCATAATATGGTCGAAATAAATCGGATAGGTTTTATCGCAGCCCATACCGGTTAATAGGATTCCGCCGGTATCCGCCTGTTTCGCAATATTATTTACCATCCGCAACGACCAGTTGGCATTCTGTTTTAATTCCGATGGATTATGTTTATTGACTAATGCAGAAGTCGGGCATAAGGTTTCGCAAAAATGGCAGCCGACACATTTCGTTGAATCGGTGACCACCTTATCTGCTTCAGCGTCATAGGTATGTACATCGTTGGAACAGGTCCGGCAGCAGACCTGACAGGTGATGCATTTATCTTCATTCCGCTCAGTAATAAATTCGGGAACGACAACTGATTTAGCCATGCGCTATCCTTAACCTTCCAATAACCGGTTGCCCGGCTTTCGGCGACCAGATTCTATCCGGGGTAGGGCAGATCTCTTTAATCGCCGATTCTTCTGAAGATACATAAATCACGGCTTCTTTTTCCGCAGCAACCAACGGCCGTAATTTGATTCGGTCGTTTAATCCGACCATGGTAGTATTATTAGCGACGATGACTGAAAACGGGCCGTTAACCAGCGCGCTGCCGTAGACGATACGTAACGACCGATATAATTCTTTCTCCGGTTCCGGCATCCGTTCTATTTCCTCCCATAACGGTGCCGCTAATACTTTTGCGATAGTTTCAAAATCCAGATGATGTTTCCGGGATAATAAATCGAATAAATAAGCGATAACTTCGGTATCGGTTAGCAGAGTACAGTGGTATCCGAAATTGGATAAGAACCGTTTATTGATGCCATAAGAAGAAATCTCACCGTTATGTACTACCGACCAATCCAGGATACCGAACGGATGCGCGCCACCCCACCATCCGGCAGAATTGGTTGGGAATCGACCATGGGCGGTCCAGGTATATCCGGAATATTCTTCCAGCCGATAGTATCGGCCGATATCTTCCGGATACCCCACCCCTTTAAAAATCCCCATATTTTTACCGCAGGAAACGACAAACGCGCCATTGATATGGATATTAATGTGCATCATGGTTTCGACCACATAATCGGTTTCGCTCGGAGCAGCATCCGGGTCTTGGTCGAATTCATCAGATTCAGGACTCCGCGGTTTGACGAAATACCGCCATAACATATGGAGCGGTTTGATTGCTTTAATATTCCGGGTTGGAATCGGTTCTTTTTTATCGATATAATATTTCAGTTTCAGATAATCTTCGGTATCATGCTGGGCTTGCTCGGTATCTAAGAGCAGATGGAAACAATAGAGGTCCGGTGAGTCGGGATAGATGCCATAGGCAGCGAAGCCGCCGCCAAGTCCATTCGACCGTTCATGCATGGTAGCGATAGCAGTAATAATATCGGCACCGGAAAACCGTTTCCCGGATTGGTTCATGATGCCGACTACTCCGCAACCGCTGATATCTTTTTCGGTATAGTGGTATATCATAGATATTGTTCAGAACCCTATTTCTACTGTGTAGCTTATAAAAAAAGAGCGATCGTTTAGGCTCGCTATAGGTAAAATCCTATTTCAGTTTTTAGAAAAAATAGAAATGGTTTCTTAAAAGCGTTCCTAAACTAGATCTACAGACTGAACTAAATGGAATCCTTATCCCGAACAATATCTATCAATACCCGGTTATAAATAAATAAGGCTAGAGAATCGGTAGATATTTTTCTAGTTCATATTCGGTGATTTGGATTCGGTAATCTTCCCATTCCTTCTTTTTCAGTTCAATCAGCCGGTTGAATACATGTTTCCCTAACGCCCGCTGCAATAATTCGCTGTTTTCCGCCAGGGTTATCGCTTCACCCAAACTGCTGGGTAACGATTCGATCCCGGCTTTTTTTCTTTCTTGTTCAGTCAGGTGGTAGAGGTTGCTTTCCATAGATTCCGGCAATTTATATCCTTTTTCAATTCCATCCAGACCGGCATGCAGCATTACTGCAAACGTTAGGTACGGGTTACAAGCCGGATCAGCAGGCCGGAATTCGATTCGAGTCGATACTTCTCGCCGGGTATGATATTCCGGTACCCGGATTAGTGCCGACCGGTTCTTTTTCGACCAGGAGATATATACCGGCGCTTCATAGCCCGGTACCAATCGTTTATATGAATTTATCCATTGGGCGAAAACCAGACTCATTTCTTTCGCATGTTTCAACTGACCGGCGATAAACTGTTTTGCTGTTTGGCTTAAGTAATTCTTATCATTGCGGTCGTAAAAGATATTCTTCGTGCCTTTAAATAGCGATTGATGGATATGCATCCCGGAACCATTCCGGTTAAACAGCGGTTTGGGCATGAAGGTAGCATAGACTCCGAACCGTTGTGCGATCTCTTTAACCACCAATCGGTAAGTGATAACATTATCTGCCATCTGCAACGCATCCGCATAATGGATATCAATCTCATGCTGGCTTGGCCCTACTTCATGATGGCTATATTTCACCGGGATTCCCATTGCTTCTAACGCGAGAATAGTTTCCCGGCGCAGGTCGCTTGCCGCATCCAGAGTCGTTAAGTCGAAATAACTGCCTTTATCCAAGACTTCAGTCGAATCCGCGGAATTGAAATAGAAATATTCCAGTTCCGGACCGATATAATAATGGTCGATACCCATCTTTTTCGCCCGGGCTAATGCCGCACGTAATACATACCGCGGATCCCCCATATACGGAGTCCCTTCCGGTTCCATAATATCGCAAATCATCCGGGCGACGGCATTCTCTTTCGGCCGCCAGGGGAGTACATGCAGGGTAGTCGGATCGGGTTTGGCGACCATATCGTTCTGTTCGATTTCCTGATGGCCGGTAATCGATGAGCCATCGAAGCCGATTCCCCGATTAAGCGCTTCTTCCAACTCTTCGTTGGTAATCGAGAAGCTTTTCAACTGACCAAGGATATCCGTGAACCATAGCCGGATAAACTTGATTCCTTTATCTTTAACCATTTTAGACGCTATATTTTTGTTTGGCGGTGTAGCAACCATATAGAATTATCTCCTCATCTTAGATTTATACTGAATAGAACCGCTGGATTATTAGTCGGCGTATTCTATTCGACCGATATACCATCAAAAATCAATACGCTACGATGGGAGATGAGATTATTCGTATTTACTATATATATATAAGTAAAAAAAGATCACTTTTGGTAACCCCCCTTCTTAAATTTTTTATTAATATTCTTTTTTATATCCAAAACCCGGACATGGGAAATATCCAGTTTCCGGCTGATTTCCCGGAGCGTATACTCTTCCGAAAGGAGTTCAGTCACCTCTTTTTCCCGGCGGGTTAACTCTTTTTCTTTCATTTTATGGATGAACATGACATCATCTACCCGCTGGTCGAATAGCGCTTTGCGGTCAGGGATAAGTTCTTCTAAAGGCAACCCTTCTTCTCCGATCGGGTCATGGAGACTGGCGATTTTAGTGGTATGTCTAAACCGGCGCAGATAGTTCTTGAGATGGAAATAGCAGCTCCCGACAATATAGGCATCGGTCTTATCTTCGAGTTCACCTTTCCGCCATCGTTCCCAAAGATGGTAGACCATTTCCTGATAGAGGTCTTCTTTATCAATCGCCGGGGATTTGACGATTGATTTCCCGGCTAATTGCTTAATCCGGCGCGAAAATTTATTGAGCAGAGCTTCGAATTCCATCGATAGATAATGAATTAAATAAGGTAACTAGATACGGGCTTATCCCTATTTTATTATTACATACAGATATCCAACGCGCAATGAACAGTGTTCCGGCGGCAGCTTGAAAAGGGATATCGTTGTTCATTATAATTCTATCCTGAAAACAATTCACAAAATTAAACCACAGAGTATATCAAGTTGTTTAATTTAAAATATGCAATGCTAAATTTGCAATTTTAATTGAAAGGTTTTTGTTTCTCTATGCCGGAATTGCCTGAAGTTGAAACCGTTCGCCTCCATCTGTTGCCGGAAGTTAAAGGGAAGAAAATTACTGCCGTTAAGTTAACCCTTCCGAAACAGTTGGTTACCCCCTCACCAAGAAAGTTTGAACAACTGCTAATTGGAGCTACGATACAGGATATCCATCGTCGGGGGAAATATCTCTTGTTCCATTTGGATAACCAGTATGATTTAATGCTGCATTTGGGGATGAGCGGTCGGATTTCAATAGTTTCCCCAGATGCACCGATAGAGAAGCATACGCATTTAAGGATATCCCTGGGTAGGGGCGAAGCATGCTTCGCCCGAAAAGCTAGAATCGAGTTGCGGTTTATCGATCCCCGGCAATTCGGGAAAATCGGGTTGATGCCGCATGGAGATTATCATGCAGTTCCGGGTTTAGCGGAGTTAGGGATCGAGCCATTCGATAAGAATTTTACCTTAGCAACTCTCAAAGAGTTATTATCTTGCAAACGAAAAATGAAACCATTACTCCTCGACCAGACCAAAATTGCTGGGATCGGGAATATCTATGCCGATGAATCCTTATATGCAGCGAGAATCCATCCGGAAACCATGAGTTGCAAGTTAACTAAACTCCAACTCCGGAAACTCCATCAGGCTATACCTTCTATTCTGAAAAAATCGATTAAATTCCAGGGCACGACTTTGGTTGATGAAGGGTATACCAATCCTCGAGGCGAATCCGGTCGGTTTATTAAGTTCTTGAAAGCGTATGGTCATGAAGATGACCCATGCCCTAATTGCGGGACTCCGATTAAACGAATCGTTATTTCCAGCCGGAGCTCTTTTTTCTGCCCTCAATGCCAGCCGAAAAAGCTTACCTCGAAATCTCGAAGATAAAGTTTACTGAAGGTAGGGGTTTGATTTATCAAACCCATGTCCCTGATTTAACACCTGGAAAATAAAGGATTAAAAGGTTAGCATTGATTGGGTTTGATAAATCAAACCCCTACCTCAAGATAGCTACTGCAAAATCTGGGATTCGGGGTGTCTATTTATCCCCTCTTGAACCGGGGTAAAATCAAATTTGCAGCCTGCAAATCTGATTTTTTATGCATAAAACCTGCATTCTATCATCATCAACCATCTAAACCGCAGAATTTATTTGAGTTATCTTTCCAATTATCGTTTTTCGACTATCTTACCATGGCGGAGTAAAGATGAACGAGATATTATCTCGTTCATCCCT
>JBHGBB010000074.1:0-15342 GCA_041946755.1 bacterium
AATCGGGAGTGAGCAGGCGGTGGTTCCGCTGATTCAGCTTTTGACTACAACAAAAAATGCTGATGTTTGCTGGAGCGCGGCAGATGCGTTAGGTGAGCTTGATTCTTTTGATATAATCAAACCTTTAAAAAAAGCTTTGAAAAATGAAAATAAAATAATTTTCGGATATTATGTTAAAAATTTTGCATTAAATGCAATAGATACATTCTATCGAAAACATCAGGCTGAAGGTATTAAAGAGCATTTTATCTTAGACGAAACCAATCCTCCTTGGTAGGGTTTGATAAATCAAATCCTTACTTCATAGGGCATAAAATATTATGTCCCTACTTTAAAGCATACTTTGCCCTTAATCCTACTATCCGAATCTATCGGTTTCTTGATATACTACTCTACCTAATGCAAAAGAAGAAAAAGTTAGCACCGAAACGGTGGTTAAAATATCATATTAAACGGTTAGTACGGTTAAATGATACTCCGCAGAAAATCGCTGGAGGTGTAGCAATCGGAGCGTTTATCGGCTTATTTCCAACTCCATTTATCGGATTAATCTTAGCGCCGTTAATTGCTACCTTTTTAAAAATGAATCGAGTAGCTTCATTAATCGGTACCTTAGTCATGAATCCGATAACGCAGCCGTTTGTTTATGCGTTAAGTTATGCATTAGGGTTATTCTTGTTAGGGCAGGGGATAAAGAACCCCTTTATTTTAATGAAACAAGAGGGCATAACCCATTGGTTTGGGAAAGATGTTTTGGTTCCCTATCTTATCGGAATAACGATTGTTTCTATCCTCGGAACGTTTCTGAGTTATTGGATAAGTTTGCATGTGGTAACCTATTATAAGAAACGCAGATGGCACTTGATTCATAAACATAAAGAAAGTCCGAAGTCTTAAGTCCTAAGTCCCAAGTCAAATACTGAAAGAAAAAGAAAGGAAGATTAGTCAGATTAAAACCGAGATTACATAACTAGAGGTCGCTCCATGTCATTGCGAGGAGGTCGAATCGACCGACGAGGCAATCTAAATTACCGCGTGGAATTTATCCCGATGAATATCGGGACTCGTAATGATAATTGGGATTGCTTCGCGTTGCTCGCAATGACAACACAAATAATCTGAGTAATCTGTGGTCTCATATGAATCCGGAACATCTAAGAACGATACATTTTTCGTTAGAAACCGTATATCCGCCAATAATGCAGATGGAAAAGAATCAATTAACCGAGCTTTATGGCAGTATCAACCAGCGATACCATTATTCTAATTTCGCGTTAATTCAGAACGGTGCGGTTTTCTCCGAACAGGATATCTCGGTCTGCCAGGTTTTGCGCGACCGGATTAATTTTAAAGAAGAAAATCTACAGGCTAATATCCAGATATATAAAGAGAAAGCAATCGATATCCTGAAAATGACCCAAACCAAATTCGCTATTCCAGTGTTTGTATTCCAGGCAGTAACCTTACGCGGGTTATGGGATTGCGATCCGGAGACCAACTCTGCTGATTTTATTCGCGACCGGTTCCTGAAAATCGAACCACAAGAGGTGGAAATGTTAGAACGTCCGCTTCGTGGGGTAGGATTACGGTTCAATTCCCCGAAACCGGAAGAAACCTTCGATTTTAAAATCGAACCCTGGTTCCGCGACCTAAAAAATCTGTTTATCGAACTGCGAGGCGAGTTCTTGCATCCGATAAATAATCTCGAATTAGCCGAACGAAGGGTTGAACAAACCTACGACTACTTATTCAACAAAATCAGCGGGTTTATCGCTTTACCGGATAAACCGATATAACCCAAAAACCGAAAAACATAAAAACTAAAAAACTATTAGAAAAGAACTTGATGGTAAAAGTTTTTCCGTTTTTTCGTTTTTCTGTTTTTAGGTAAACTGTATGCAGATTATTAATGTTGATTGCTTTCAACCGAATCCACATGCAGTAGAACTGGCGATTCAAACGATTCAAAACCATGGAGTAGTAGTAGTACCGACTGAAACCGTCTATGGCTTAGTCTGTTCAGTATTCGATGCGGAAGCAGTAACTAAAATTTATGCTATTAAAGGGAGAGCGTTTACTAAACCCTTACCGGTATTTTTTAACAGTATCAACCAAATAAAAAGTATCCTCGGTGCTAACAACGTCCCGGATTTAGCGGTTAAGTTATTTGAACGATTTGCTCCCGGTCCATTAACCATCGTCTTAAATTGTGGAGATGCTTTACCGGAATCGATTACCGGGAAGAGTAAAACGGTCGGAATCCGGATTCCCCGAAATCCATTGATTCTTGATATAATAAATAAAACTAATTTACCTTTGGCGAGTACCAGTGCCAATTTATCGGATAAACCGAGCCATACCGATGCAAAAGAGGTTATCGCGGAACTCGGTGACCAAATCGATCTGATTCTCGATGCCGGGGTTTGCGGCAGTGGAAAGCCGTCAACGGTAATCGATTTGACTACAGAACAGCCGAAGGTACTACGTGAAGGGGAAATCTTAATAACTCAAATAAATGCTATTTTAGGTATTCAGAATAGTTAATTCATGTCAAATGATAAAGCTCAAATGCCAAATAAAGTTCAAATCTCAAATGCTTAATGCCAAACTAAAGCCGGATAATGGTTGTTATTTGACATTAGACATTAGTTATTGGACATTAATTTGACATTGGGATTTTGAAATTTGATATTTATAAATTATCACTGATTAACTATAGGTTACTAGATGAAGTCTATCTTGATTGTCTGTACCGGGAACATCTGCCGGAGTCCGATGGCAGAAGGGATTTTAAAACTAATATTAGCGAATAAGAACCATACCGAGATTAAAGTTCTTTCAGCAGGTATTGCTGCCGGAACCGGATTCCCTGCATCGGTAAACGCGGTTACTGCAATGGCAGAACTGGGGATTGATATCAGAGCCCACCGTTCGCAACCGATAACCAGCAAACTGGTTAAAGAATCGGATTTGATTCTGGCAATGGAATTGTATCATAAAGAATGTATCGAACAATCGTTTCCGGAAGCGGTGGGTAAAGTAAAGTTGGTTAAAGAGTTTGGTATTCATTCGGATACCAATCCCGATATCGACGATCCGATCGGTGGTTCAATCGCATCATATCGGTATACTGCAGAAGAAATCAATCGATGCTTAATCGATTTCGTTGCTCAATATTTTGAAGGGAGAGAATAACTTCATGCCGATTACTATAGCGTTAGGGACTGATCATGCCGGATTTGAGTTGAAAGAGAAAATAAAAGTCTGGTTGGATAACCATGGATATGGATATCATGATTTCGGCTGCTATTCAACGCAATCCGTTGATTATCCGGATTATGGATTACTGGTTGCGGAAGCAGTAGCGAAGAAAGAATATACGTTTGGTATCGCTATCTGCGGATCGGGTATCGGAATCTGTATAACCGCAAACAAAGTTCCGGGGATTCGCGCTTCGTTATGCACCAATCTCGAAATGGCAAAAATGGCTCGGTCGCATAATAATGCCAATGTCTTATGCCTTGGCGGTCGGGAAACCGACCATGACCTCACCCTAAAAATCGTTGAAGTATGGTTGCAAACTCCGTTTAGTGAAGATACTCGACATCAGCGGAGAATCGATAAAATAACCCAAATCGAGAAAAAATATTAAGCTATTGATAATAATCAACGGCAAATCTCCAATGTAAATTGGATTTAGGAATTTGATATTTCATTCCATAAAAATCAAGGAGGATCGGAAATATGTACGGAACTTATTTACCTAAAGTTGATCCGGAAATAGCACAAGCGATTCGGAACGAAATCAGTCGGCAGCAGGATTATCTGGAAATGATTGCCTCGGAGAATTTCGTCAGCAGGGCAGTGTTGGAAGCGATCGGGTCGGTGATGAATAATAAATATGCTGAAGGGTATCCGGCAAAACGGTATTATGGCGGCTGCGAATATGTCGATGTCGCTGAGAAACTGGCTATCGACCGGGCGAAAGAACTATTTAAAGCGGAACATGCTAATGTCCAACCCCATTGCGGATCGCAAGCGAATATGGGAGTATATTTTGCGATGCTGAATGTAGGGGATACCATTCTCGGTATGAATTTGAGTCACGGTGGGCATTTGACGCATGGAAGTCCGGTAAACTTTTCCGGTAAATTCTTTAAGATTATACCTTATGGAGTTAAACCGGATACTGAAACAATAGATTATGACGCGTTACGGTCTTTGGCAAAAGAGCATAAACCGAAACTGATATTAGCCGGAGCAAGCGCATATCCTCGAATAATCGATTTCCCGAAATTCCGGGAAATAGCAGATGAAGTAGGCGCGTATTTTATGGTGGATATGGCACATATCGCCGGGATGATTGCAGTAGGATTACATCCCAGTCCGGTGCCATATGCCGATTTCGTTACTTCAACCACACATAAAACGCTCCGAGGTCCGCGAGCTGGATTCATTCTCTGCAAAGAGAAATATACCAAAGAAATCGATAAGATGATGTTTCCGGGTATCCAAGGCGGCCCGTTGATGCATATTATTGCTGCAAAAGCGGTAGCGTTTAAAGAAGCACTCCAACCGGAATTTAAAACATATCAGCAGCAGATACTCAATAACGCTCAAGCGCTGGCGAAAGGATTATTAAATCGAGGATTTAAACTGGTTAGCGGTGGAACCGATAATCATCTTATGCTGGTCAACCTGCAGAATCGAGCAGTTACCGGTCGGGAAGCCGAGACTATCTTGGGTAAGGCTGGAATTACAGTTAACCGGAACACGATTCCTTTCGAAACCCAGAAACCGACGATAACCAGCGGAATTCGGATTGGGACTCCAGCAGCTACTACCCGGGGTATGAAAGAGCCTGAAATGGATATTATCGCCGGATTTATCGACCGCGCACTCCAGAATAAAGACAACGAATCTGAATTGGTAAAGATTAAAGCTGAAGTTAAAGATTTATGTCAGAACTTCCCATTATACAATAACTTATAAGATACTTTTAGGTACTAGATATAAGCAATAAATCCTTATATTTAGTACCTTTCTTCATTTTTTTATTACTATCTGAACTTCGTTCTCACCTAAAATCCTATTTTTTTACGAGTTAGGATTAAACCTTTTTCCAGTCTCGTTCGTCTAGTTGTTTTGAAAGGTTAATCTTATGGATATAACCCAACTATCCGATGCGGAACTGATTCAAAAGTGTTTAGCGAATAACGATCAATCGGCATTTGCGATTTTAGTGGACCGATATCGAACCGACATATATCGGATAATCTATCATTTCCTCAAGAATTCCGAAGATACCCTGGATGCGATGCAAGAAGTATTTATTAAAGCGTATTCTTCGTTATCATTACTACAGGATAGAACCAAATTCAAACCCTGGTTGATTAAAATTGCGGTAAATCAAGCGGTAGACTATTATCGGAAACGGAATCTACTGAATCTTGAACCGAATACCGACAATAATCAGGATACTTCAAAAGTAGAGTCTACTAAAGATACCTGGAAAAATAATCCGCGGAAAATATCTGAAATTAAAGAAATTAATCAGCAAATCTCTGAAGCAGTATCGCAGCTTTCGAAACATCAGCGGATCGTATTTATTCTGCGCTATTTCGAAGAGATGCAAATTTCAGAGATCGCGGTTGCACTATCTTGTTCAGAAGGAACCGTTAAGTCGAATTTGCATCATGCGACCAAACACTTAAGAACATTATTAGGTAACCCGGAGAAGAAAGGAGTCCAGCGTTATGTTAACCTGCATTCAAATCCGACGACAGCTGTCCGAATACCTGTTTGGGGAATTATTGCCGACCAGCTTGCCGAAATTCAATGAGCATATCGAGCATTGCGATTCCTGTTTTCAAGAGATGCAAGAATTGAAATATACTTTGGGATTGGTTACTCAACATCAGGAACCCATTCTCTATCCTAGCGAACTGGATTGGAAACGATTTTCTATTCAACTTCATGCCCGGTTGGCAGAATTACAACCTCCAGTAGTTAATGCTCGATATAGCGATATCATCTTTAATTGGCTGCGGAAAGTGATTATCCCGCAACCCGCCTGGGCGACTACTATGGCAGCGATAACAACTTTAATTCTCCTAGTATTTCAAGGCTCGATTCTATCCAATCATTTGATTACACATAGTATAAATATAAGTAATTTCAAGAGTAACAACACATTGGCACAACTTATTCCGAATTGTGAAAGGCCAATGGAAAAACGAATCGCTTTAACTAAAGATATTTTCGAAAAAACTAAATCTTAATCAAGCATTATTTTGGGAGGCAGCTATGAAATCAAAAACCGGGTTTACATTAATAGAACTGATTATAGTGACCAGTATCATCGGGATATTAGCAGCTATTGCAATTCCGAACTTCCTGGCAGCACGAACTCGAGCAAAAGTGTCTCGGGTTAAAGCTGAACAGGAAATGATAATGGTCGCATTACAAAGTTATTTTGCCGATAAAACCACTTATCCGATAAATCATAAACCGGGAATCCCTAGTGATATTGATATTATTACGTTGACTACACCGATTGCATATATTACTCAACTACCGAAAGATACATTCCAATTTCCCGAGTTACGCGATGTGCAAAATTTTGAACCATATATCCGTAAAAAAGGTGGATTTCCTTCGGATCTACGGTTTGGTGGCTATGGATATCTGAATTATTTACAACTGATCAAAAAGAAAGGTGAAGTGCCAAAAGAAAATCCTTTTAATGGTAATAACTGGTATATCCTAATCAGTTTTGGCCCTGATTATAAACTCGATTATGATGCTTCGAAAATACCGAATACTTATATTTCCTATGATCCAACGAACGGTACGACAAGTGTAGGAGATATATGGTTAACGGGACCGTAACCGATAACAAGAAAAATTTATTTCGTTGAGGATATCAAAGGAGACCAATCTATGATTAGTACTAAAGGAAATCGGTTTGTAAATGATGAATTGATTCTCTTCACCCGCCATTTATCCGGTGCCGTAGGGATGCAGTTACCGTTAAATGAAACGCTCGGTGTTATGGCTAAAGAAATGAACGGCCGTGCATTCGGGAGAACGTTAAATAACGTTAAAGAACAGGTGGACGAAGGAGTGCAGTTATCCGAAGCATTAAGTAAACATGATAAGTATTTCCCGGAATATTATACCCGACTGATTGCTACCGGTGAAAAAGGAAATAGTTTAAAACAGATTCTGGACCAGCTTGCAAGTTATCTGGAAAGAATGTTTAAACTAAATAAGCGTATTCGTGCAGCGCTGGTCTATCCTTCTGTAGTGGGAGTATTAATTTTAATCGATATTTTCCTGGTCGGTCTTATAGGTTTAATTCCAAGATTCAAAATGATATTTCGTGAGATGGGAGCAGATTTACCTACTCCAACCCTTCTGTTTTTTTCTATCGGTGAAAAGTTTTTCTATTATCTAGCGGGATTCATTATTATAGTTTTTGCGTTAATATTGCTGTACTTCACTACTGGTATTATTCGGTCACACAAAGGGAAATTTATCCTTGACCGGACCCTGCTGAATCTACCATTAACCGGAATCGTCAGCCGGCGGATTGCCGCCGCGAGATTTACCCGAACCCTTGGAAGCTTGCTGCGTGGTGGTGTTCCATTACCGGAAGCTTTACGCTTGGTTGCCGATACCAGTAATAATGAAGTGGTTAAACAATCGATACTCCAGGTTAAGCAGCAGGTCGAAGAAGGGGAGAAGTTTGGAAAAGAACTTGCCGGAACCGAAGTATTTCCGCAAACCATGGTTTGGATGATCTCGATGGGAGAAGATAAAGGTACGCTAGAATCGACTCTGGACCATTTAGCTGATTATTATGATGCCCAGGTAGAATCAAGTATAGCAGTAGCCACGGCGATATTCGAACCGCTGGTCATTATAATCGTAGGAATTATCGTGGCATTTTTTGTTACTGCCATGTTTTTACCATTATTTAATATTATAAATATCATTAGATAATTATGGAAAATCAATCAGATAAAAAGTATACTCCCAGCCAAAAGATAGATGAGTTAATATCCCAAGCTTATTCTTGGCGAGCAAGTGATATTCATCTGGAACCTTATCAAGGTGGATATCGGATTCTCTATCGCCGGGACGGAGTGTTACATCAAGTTGCCAACACTGAAGCGGAATTCGGGACTAAACTCGTTGCTCGAATCAAAGTTATGGCGCAATTACCGACATACCTGCGCGATACTCCATTTGATGGAAGGTTGATTTGGAAAAACAATGGCAGTCCGCAACATGATTTACGCGTTTCGGTTATCCCGACTATTCATGGAGAAAAAGCAGTCATTCGGTTATTCGATATTGCCCAACAGCAGTTACAATTGCAGGATTTAGGATTTTCTTCTGAAACCATTACTGAACTACAACGGATTTTAGTTCAGCCTCGAGGAACGATTCTCTTGACCGGTCCGGCAGGAAGTGGAAAAACTACTACTATTTATTCGGCATTAAGATATATTCATTCCAATAGCCAGAAATCAGTTAATATTGTTACTATTGAAGATCCGGTAGAATCGGATTTGGGATTTGCATCCCAGATTCAGGTGAAACCGAAATTGGGTTTATCTTTTGCCGAAGGACTTCGGTCGATATTACGGCAAGATCCGGAAGTAATTGTGGTCGGTGAAATCCGGGATGTAGAAACCGCTCAAATCGCTACTTCAGCCGGATTAACCGGCCATTTAGTAATAAGTACGGTTCATTCCGGTCGAGCCGCAGAAGTATATACCCGATTATTAGAGATGGGAATCGAACCGTATTTATTAGCCTCTTCGGTAACCGGGATAATTGCGCAACGGTTAGTTCGTAAAATCTGTGAACAATGTAAAGAAGAAAGCAAATCATCTTTGATTCAAGAAATCCCGGTATTCGCAGAATTAGCAGAAATTAAGCTATTGCATGGTAAAGGTTGTCAGCATTGCGGGAATACCGGATATTATGGGAGAACCGCGATCGGTGAATTCTTGATATCTAAAGATTCTCTTCGTCAATCGATATTATCTCGATCGCCAATGCAACAAATTGAAGAAATAGCATATCAAAACGGTATGAAGGCTATTCTTGACGATGGGATTGATAAGGTAAAACAGGGGATAACAACCGTCGAAGAATTAGTTCGAGTTATCGAACGTTCAGCCTATGAAAAATAAAAAAATTCAGCTTATAACATTATATCTGGTCTTATTAGCTGGCATCTTTTTTATCGCAGCGGAACTCTATGCATTTTATTTCCAAAATAGAATGGTGATGTTTAGCAAACTCCGAACGATAGCATTGATACTATGGTTCCTATCATTTATTTGGCTTATTGAAAAACCTAGAATAGTAACCATATTGCTTTATATAGTCATTCTTATCGGGATTATAGGTTTTTTCATTTTTTCACCTTTATTTGCCGTAATTATCGCCGGGATAGGAGCATTAGGGATAGCAATTTCAAAACTGGCATCTGAAAAGAAACGGTTTGTCGGAAAACTCTTCGTTGATTTAGGCTTAATTATCGCCGGGATTTCGTTGTTAGTGATGGGATTATCCTATTTAAAATTCCAATCCGTTCCTGATTTGGTACCATTTCTTTTCATCCTAGCGGCAATAAGTTTTGGTCTTGGGATTATTTTTACCTCTATTACTACTCCACAACGCGCACTCATTATTTGTTTCATAATAACTGGTATTATCGGTTCATTGTTTGTTATCGGATTTGGAGTTCAGTTATTAGCTTCATATTTTGCCGGCTATACTGAATATTACATAGTGTTTAATATCGTTGCTTCGATTATGATAACGCTTGTTGTTTTGGGGATAGAGTCGGTCATTTATCTATGTCGGAGAAGCAAGTTTACCTGGTTATGGTTATTAACTATATTATTGGGTATCCCGGGAACCGGATTAGGTCCGGGAGTTGGCATAGTCATTATGCTAATGGCAATTGGTTTATTCCCACATTGGCGGGATTTATATCGATATCTGTTTCCAAAATGGATCCGGATACCATATCGAGAAAATATATCTGAAGCGATACAAACTTCTAAATCGCAACCGCAATCCGGTTTTACGTTGATTGAACTGCTTATTGTAATCGCAATCGTTGCGATTATTTCGGTAGGATTAATTTCAACGTTCGGTTTTGCGTTATGGGGGATTCGGCATAGTGAACTACAAACTCAAGCTGTTTGTCTGGCGCAATCAGAATTGGATTATTTACGAACCTTACCATATATACAGTTAAATGATGAAACCTATACTTCATTGCGCGGGCTGAAATCAACTCCGATGCCGGAAGCTATCAGTCAAGTCAAACTGGAAACTACCGCTGATGGTTTAAAAAAAGCTACGGTTAGAATTAAATGGTATGAAGGGGCGCAGGTTCGTCAAATTGAATTAGTTACATTAATAGCAAAAAAGTGATCCGCTATGAAATTAAAATATCTTAGTCGTAAATTTCATAATGTAACTGAACAATCTATAATCCGAAATCCGCAAATGGCAATCGATTCCGGATTTACGCTTGTTGAACTGCTAATAGTTCTCGCAATCATTTCGATCATCAATTTAGCGGTGGTGGAATTATTTTTTATCGGGCAGGATACCAACCAGCGCGGCGGTCAATCGTTAAATCGAGTAGGGCTGGCTAGAAGTGCAATGAATATTATTAATCGGGATATCCGCTCTTCTACTCAAGTTTTACCGGTATATTATAATTATAAAAGCAACGAATCCTGTTTGATTCTTAAAGGAAAACAAACGGTAGTATATACTATTTCGAATCATATCTTGCAGCGTATTGAGTTTTCTCTCTCTGCTAAAAAGACCGGAGTAATGCTACCTTTAGCGAAAGATATTGATACTCTGCGATTCAATTTTGATACGGCTGATATAGAGCAAGTTAAGCTAATAACCGTTTCATTTAGTTGCAGTCAAATGAAATTTATGAATAAAAATGAGTATACCCTTACTTCGGTTACCAAACTCAGAAATAAATAACGCATAAGCTTATGAAACAAATCTTCACAATATCAAAAATAAATCAGGAAGGTTCGGGTTTGCTTACTATTTTGGTATTTATATCTATCTTGATAGTCCTACTCGGAGTATTATTGAGCAAATTAGAAAATGATCTTGCTCTTGGTACAGTTGCTTACCATAATACTCAAGCCCTGAATCTCGCGGAAGCGGGAGTTGAGAAGGCAATCTATGAATTAAACCATACTGGTGGCAGTTATACTGGCGAAAAGAATACCAGTTTAGGGGCTGGGAAGTTTACGGTTACGGTTAAATCCGGGCAGGGTGGATATAAAATCATGGCTATTGGCGAAACTCGGTCAGCAAAAAAGTATACCGGTAAAAAGATAATCACCGCTCAAATCCAACGTAGCAGTAATGGTCATTGGAAAATCATTTCCTGGCAAGAAAACTAACCAAAATCACTCTCTTAAATAAATCAGGGCTCAAGTTGAATTATTGACAAACTGTCAAAAATACAACTCTGAATTCCATTTATTGCCGTTTTATAACGATTAAGCAATTAACTTGAATTTTTCGCCATTTGCGAAAAGTTCAACTTGGAACTAATTTATTGAAAATATTGTGGTTATGCTTAATTTTGAATTTTATGGAATTTCCATACAATTCAACTTGGCTGGTTACGTTAATGTAGTTCAACCCGAATTGGTCGGACCAATTCGGGTTATACACCGGGATAAAGTCAAATCTCAAGGTAAATTGATTTTTAACCTGTAGCGTATATAGTTTTGAGTTTTATTTATTGGTTTCGATATTAAATAGAAGCTTTTTAGCCGGTTCAAACTCCGGATTCTGAGTTAGAACGAGTTTGCATTCCTTTTCGGCTTCTATAAGCCTTTTTTGCTCGAATAACGATACCGCTAATCCGAAATGTGAAAAGTAATGAGTCGAATCCAACGATATCGATTGCCGATATATTGATTCCGCTCTCTGAAATGCGCCGATTTTAATCAGTGAAATTCCGAAATTGTTTAACGCCCCGACATTATCCGGTTCCATCTGAATCAGCTTTTCATAGACCGGAATCGCTTCTTGTGGTCTCCCGACTTGATCGAGTGCCATTCCCAGATGATAATAGCTTAATGCATGGGTTGGATCGTGTTCAATCGATTTGTAGTAGTAAGGGATAGCCGATTGCGGCAGCTCGCGATTTAAATAATATTTCCCTAATTCGTAATAAGCCAATCCTTTTTCTAATGAGGTTTCTTCGAGAATAGATTCAGCAACCCAGTTCTGGTTCGGGAAATGGTCTAGTGTTAAGTATGCCAGATTATCGAGAAATGGTATCGGGCTGATGATATTTAGACTCCAAGGATTATAAAGGCCAATCAAGGCAATTAAAATCGACCAGAGTAAAAAGAGAATAAAAATAATCTTTTTAATCTTACCAATACTTTTCTTAAGGTAGACGCCAAGAAAATATATTAATAACGGAATTACGGCTATACTCCAGCGGAGGCCATAACTGGTGCCGCCGAAATCGCTAATTTGGATCGCATATGCGGTTATGGTACCGAAAAAGATTAATAGCGTTACGATGCGCAGCCGATTCATTAATGTATCCGAATGCCTATATTTCGTTATCAATCCTTTACCACATTCAATAAGCCCAAATAGAAGTAATGGAGAAAATAACATTATCCCGCGATATCCAAGTAGCATATGCCAATACTGCATCGGAATACTTTTTCCAAACAACCGCTTTTTGCCGATCGCTGAAACCAGCATCGATCCGGGATATTGATAATACGCCGGATGTAAATATGCCGGGATTAAATCGCCGGTTAATGCATAATTTGCGATGAAATGGATTAGTAACGGTGGTAAGATTCCGATGATGAAGCCGATAATATCCTTCGTTCGATGATGGTGCGATACATAAATCAATCCAAAAAAGATTAGGAGCAACCCGCCGGCAGGTAAATCAAGGGTTAATGTCAGGGCAGCAAATAATCCCAGTAAAAAAGAATGCCAGCACCTCGGTCGCTCATCAGAAAACGACTGAATTAAGAAAAATAATGCTAGGGTAGTGGTTGCTGCAGCTAATAAATGACTGGTAAAGGTAGTGCTGAATGGCAGCATGATAGTACCTAACCAGGTAAACAAAAACAATCCGATCCGGATATTGATCGATAATCCCTGTTGTTCGAATAATTTATTTAAGATAAAACAGATTAATCCTAATGGGACAACCGCCAAAAATAATGTTAATAGGAAATAGACCGTTCGAAAATGGGTTGCTAACCCTAAATGGAATAGATGATATAAAATCAAATAAATCCCGCTGCCGATAAGCTGCAGCATCGGGGGTTTATCGGAATAGGTTTTCCCATCGATTTTAATAATATCTACCGCTAAGGGTAAAATCGATTTATCAATGCAGAAGCTATGCTGTTCAACAATACTTTGAATAGTCGCTATCCGGGAAGCATCATGCGGTGAACCGATTCCCGGTTTCATTATTATTATCCCGAAAACAATCGGCAAAAGTAGCGTTAGAATCGCCAATATCTTATTCAATTTGTTTGGTGGTAGTAATATCATAAATAAAAATCGAATATCCGGCTTTGTCTATCGGTTGGTATTCTCTTAACCAAGCGAATTCAGTTTTATCTACTAAACTTATTCCATAGAGATTGTTAACACTAATTGCAATCAACCCGGATTGCGGCTGATTAGTCAATGGCAACGCATTAATGCCATATACCGCAGGATTTACCGGTCCGAAATGAGAGAATGGAATTGATTCAATATGATGTTTAACCAGATACTTTTTAAACCGAATCAAATCCTGTCCCCAATCAAGATTGGAATCGAGCAGATATTTATATCCCTGCGATGGCCCGTTGACAAGTTCGTTAAAATACGCCAAATAATTCGGCGTTATCCATAAACAGGAAATCAGATACCATAAACCGAGCATTCCCAAAATAATTTGCTTTTTGGGTACATGGATATTAATAATCTGCGCAGCAAGTATGGCAATAAAAGGATATGCCGGCAGAATAAACCGTAATCCGATATTCTTGGTCGTGCTCAGAGAAAAGAATAATAGAATTAGAATCGGTGGTAAGATCAGAAACCAGTCGACTTGATTTATCTTGGTTCTTTTAAAATAGATATAACATCCCATGAATATACAGATTAAAAAAGGTATCGGATTCTTGATTAGAAAAGCAAATAGATAATAATACCAGCAACCGTGGGTAGAAAGAACACCGTTAAGATAATTGTCGTAAGAGCCGGATTCAGCAATCTGGTTGTCAAGTCCAACTATATAGAAAAAAGGGTAGGGGATCGGAAGAAACGCAGGGAAAATCGATTTGAGCATTTTCAAAGGTGCGGAATGAAATTCAAAATAGCGCAGTTGCATTCCGCTAAGCTGAAAGCAATAAACAATATTAATGACTAAAATACTAATTAGCAGAATACCGATAGCCATTAGGATGAGTTTTCTTTTTGAGATAGAAGAAGATTTGTACCCCAACCAAATAATGGCAAAGATAAATAAGGGATACAGCAATACTGCGGTAAACTTCGCGCATTGCGCCAAACCGAGCACGATTCCTGCAATACCAGTGTATTTCCAATTCGGATTTTCAGTCCATCGTTTTAGGGTATAAACCGATGCAAAGAAAAGAACAGTTAGTCCGAAATCAAGAGTCGATAAAGTCGCATGAGCTATAATATTCGGATTTAATAGAAGAAGAAATAAGGCTAGTATTATTGCGGTAATTCCATAGTCCTTTTTCATCCATCGCCATATAGTTATTCCTAAAGGAATTAATAAAAGCGTAATCATGACTCGACTAATTATGAAAAGAAAATGATAATTCACTTGATTATCCACCATAAACTGGCGGGCATAAAATACATAATCGATGTTCTGGAATCCAGGTTCGAGATGTAATCGTGGAGATAGGAATAACAATGGAAGCGCTGACCATAAACGGACCAAGGGCGGGTTTTCCGGATTCATATTGAATTTCCCGGTATGTAACTGCGCAAGCGCTATCGGGATATGCCCGGATTCATCCACCGTTACCGAGTTGAAGGTAATACTCAAAACCACTGAAATGAAAACTACTATTAAAAGAAATAATAAAACCAATCGATACTGATTCATTCTATAAAGCAGGCATGATTGTATAAATGGTTACTATTTATATAATCACAGTATTCTTTAATAATGAGCTTAGGTAATATCATAACGCTGAATGGTTGTTCCAGCAATGAATTTATTATCTTGAACTTCTATGC
>JBHGBB010000075.1:0-15312 GCA_041946755.1 bacterium
GGTCCGATAACTCTGGTATCGATTTCGTTATTCTTAATCTCAACCTTAATAATCTTCCCACCCATCTCGGTATCGGCATCGGTTACCGCATCGGAATAGAACGAGAAGGTTCCTTGCGTCCCTCGAATATCCGGGACTCCTAACCCGGAAATCATTTCACCGGAACATTCTTCCGCCGGAAACGTATCCGGACAATGAAATACTACGGTATGGATATCTTCCTGCCGGGTATATTCCCAGAGCGGTACACCTTTACGATTATTAAGCACTTTCGGTTTCTCAAGCGGAAACCGCCATTTGCCGATGTTGAAGAATTTCTGTGGAAAAACTGGGGTATCTAACGCTAAATCTGGCATATAGGTTTCTGGATTGCGTTTTAAGAAATCATAAATTCCATGTTTCCCGGGATTGCAGCCGGTGATAAATGTCGCCCAGGAGACTGGTGATTCGGCAGGATTAGTGGTTTGTAATGGGCTAAACGTTCCAAGTTGCTCGAGTTTAGTGAAATTCGGCAGTTTCCCTTCTTTCATCCATTTTTCGGTTAATCCGGCATCCATACCATCAAATCCGAGCACTACGACTTTCTGTGGTAATGATTTATATTGTGGTAATTTTTTAAAATTACACCCTGTAAAACCACCTATCGATGCAATCATCGTTGCGCCTATTGCACCAAATAGTACACGAAAAAAATCTCGACGTGAAAGTTGTAATTCTAACGCATTATCTAATCTCATGTTGTCTTTATCAATATTACGGTAAATAGAAGAAAATCTTTTTCTACAAGATTTCCGATTGTTTCTTCTGAATAAACATTCTAGCCAGGATATAAAAAACTCAAGATTCAATATATAAGGATTCTAAAAATTTGAATATACTTATTCCGGATTGTGTTTAGAGTATACCGCACTCCTTTTAGGAGAGATCGAACTATTATATTTTAACGGTTCTGCTGGCGTAATTACATTTTATTTTGTAATACGCTTTACAAAATGGGCAGAATCGTTCGACTCGATTCATGGTTGTAGCATATTTGCTATTTGGAAACTTGCGTTTCAAGATACATAATGGGCAACAGGAACATACCCCTGCAAGAATCGAGATAAATATTCGCATATTATATACTCCTAGGTGGTTATGCCGCCGAAATATACCGCAACGGTTTACTTTTTGGCGGCATTAATTTTAGTTTTCCAATCGGGAATACATTTATCCAATTCAGCTTCAGAGAAGTTATCGATGAGATATGAATTTAAATCGATTCGGTGATTCCAACAGTTGAAAATTAAATGGCATGGCAGCTTTTGATTCATCGATCGGCAATATTTGAAGGTAATAATATCGCCCAGTTGGAAACACCGTATTTCACGCTCATCATAAGCCTCTTTAGTGAGTGCCATAACCACTCCTTTCTAAATCGAATAGCGACCTATACTAGGCGTTCTATAATTAATCATGGTTTTGGAATGCTTGGTTTTGTACTGGGTCATGTTCCTGAATCCATTCCATCAGCATCGCGACATGTTCTTTCTCTTCATTCATATTATGAGTAAGGATTATCTTCAACGATTCATCGGTAGCCGCTTCGATTCGTTCCTGATAATAGTCGATAGCTTCCAATTCTTCTCGTAACGATTTCCGGGCGCGTTCCAAATCGAGGGTTTCCGGAGTTAATTTCTCTTGCGGTTCATAAAATGGCATGGGTAATCATCTCCTTCCATTATAATATTTTAGGGCAATAGAACAGCCACAGCAACCACGGTTGTCCATAAACCATCTTTATGTCCTTCAGCAGACTGGGTTACATTCCGGGTATGCACGATTTTCCGGCTCATCTTCCAGACTTCTTTCCGTGCATCCCAATGGACTTCGGCATCAAACTCGATCCCTAACGTGGTTGCCAGCATACACGCGGCTAAATCTTCGGCATAATCCCCGGCATCATCTCCCGTTTGACCGAACGCATGATGTTCACTTAAATAGCCATGCTGGGTTATATCTGCAGGGATAGCTAATCCTACAGATGCGGCAATTAATCGGTTCGGTTCATTGGTCACATTATCACTCATGACACAAAACGTGATTTGTCCCGGTTGCAGTAGTTTAATCCCTTGATTCCGTGAAATGATTTTGCAGCCTGGCGGAAAGATACTTGATACTCGAACAAGGTTACATTTTTCGATTTTGGCATCCCGTAACGCCAACTCGAATGATTGTAATTTATCCCGATGTATTCCCACTCCTTTAGTCAGGAAAACTTGGGTTGGTATTAGGTTCATAATTTAAATTATGTTTAATATTATTTTCTGAAGTATCCTTCTGCTTCTGCAAAAATAATATTATTTATTATTATTTGAGACATAGCTTTATAATAGTGTCTTGCAGAATCATCAACCCTAGCGGTAACAATGAAACGTTTATTAATTGGAATTTGTTTTCTGAACCATATATTCAATTTAGCTGTTTTAAGTTTTAATCCGTCTCTTAGATAAAATAAATGGACCATACTGGAATCAAGAATGGTGGCGATGATACCTCCATGTACTATATCGTCATATCCCTGATAACGTTTGGATATTATACACTTGCCCGTAATCGTATTGTTATTTAAGCGGTATTTCAGTCTCAATCCGCTTTGAACAGTGCTACTACATGCAAAGCAATGTTTATGTAAATCATCGGCCATAGTTTATTCCCTTTATCAAATACAATGCCTCTTCAAATTAATTCAATACCTATTCACCTGCCGAGAGTTTTCGAATAGTATTCATCGCGGTTTCTACTGAAGCCGTATCTCCGAATATAGCGAGCATCGCAAAATGCTGCGGACATATCCCCCGGATTTCGGCTATCGTAACCGTAGCTGCTTTTTCAGCAACATCGGCGTAGGCAAAAAGTGATGAAAGATTATGCATTACCAACCCTACCGCATCCCATGATCGATTCGAGACTTGTTCTTTTGCCATCGTATCCATTCGTGCAATAAGCATTTCAATAATTCGTGCTGATGGCCGATGGATTATTCTCGTTTCGCAAACGTTACTTGAGCAAGGCATAGATTAATGCTTCCCGCAACCGCAGACTAACTCCGGTTGGGAGGCTAACGAACCTTGTAAATACTTTTGGATAGCACTTTCTGCATCTGGTTCAGCCGTGACAATAATCTGGATTCCATGCTGTTTTAAATCTTCCGCAGCACGCCAACCCATTCCATGACTGATCACTATTTGGCAATCATGTAATGCGGCAATGATACTATCATGACTATGGGTTTCGTTTCCTGATTCATGGTTATCGTGTTCACCATGGCACTCGTTCTGGCTATGCCCGGTAAACTGGTTTTTCCGAAGTTCTTTTCTTTGAATATTCTTTCCGTTTACTTCATAGATAACGAATTGATTACATCGCCCGAAATGAGAGGCGATATCGTTTCCATTATCAGAAGCAATAGCGATTTTCATATCATTTCTCCTTTATCAAGAAGTAAATTTATAATTATCGGGCCGGACCTCTACCGAGGCCTCTGCAGGTCCCTAACCCTCTTTGTGCCCGGCTATATCCGCGGTCTTCTTCAGCGCGATGGATATTCGTGCTTTTACATTGGGGACATTGGGCTGGTCGGCCGGTGCCGTAAGCAACTTCCCAACGATGATTACAATCGGAACATTGGAATTTACGCATGGTTGGCATAGTATAATCACCTCCTTCGATCCGGAGCGCTTTACCTGAAATCAGCGCTTCGGCGATCTTTTTTCGAGCGGAAATAAGTACCCGACCGAACGTCTGCCGGGAGATTTTCATTTGTTCTCCAGCGGCTTCCTGTTCGAGTCCTTGAAAATCCGCTAACCGGATGGCTTCAAGCTCTTCGACGGTCAAGTTAACTTCATCCAGCCACCGTAAAGGTATACCGCGGGGTTTAAAATAATTCACTCCCGGCGGGAAACATACCCGGCGACATTTTCGTGGTCGGGGCATATAGGTAAGTAATCCTCCCGAATAACATTATGAGCGTATGCTCATAATTATAGAATAATATTTCCAAGGATGTCAAGGAGATATTAGTATTTATGCAGGATGATAAAGAGCGACTCCAGGAAAATACTGAAGTCGCCAGAGAAATTGTTTAAGGACCGAATCGAGCGATATCGCCATTACTGATAGTGCCATTGGTCGGGTCATATTGGCCAGCGCCTTCATCGCAATCGATATCCGGTGCATGACTCCAGATAATCCATTTCCGGGATAATCCGGCTCCTGCTGATTGAAGATAGTATTCTTCATATTTCAAAGCTACTTCTCCTTCAGCCGCCGGTTCATAAGCGTAATGAAACGGATGCACCGGTTTTCCATGGGTTCCACTCGGGTAGTTGAATACATCCATAGGTAATGAGGTTATATAAGCGATCGGTGTCGTTAATCCTACCGGGACAACATATTCATCCTCAGTGGGATCATCCATCGGGTTGTTATATAATGCATATTCATTATTATCAACATAATAAGATTCAAGTGCCGTTGCAATAGTTTTCTGTTCCGCTTGAGTTCGCGATACTTTCGACCGGGTTTGTGCGGCAAGAAAGTTCGGAATCGCAATCGCTGCAAGAATCGCAATTATCGCAACTACAATCAATAATTCGATTAAGGTAAAACCTCGCGGTGTTTTTGATTGAGAAAATGGCATACTAATTCCTCCTCAGAAATATATATTGCTGCTGGAAAAATGAAAGCAAAGGATACTCTGATAATAATCGTTTTTATCTGATTAATTTAATGGATAAGAAAAAGGAGGAGCACGGGTATCTAATTCCGATAAGGAGATACGTGGAGTAATATATAGCAATATAGGAGATAGACTAGACCAGAAAATAAGGAAAATGAGCGTAGGGGCAGGTATCGGCGTGTCCAATGATATCGAAGAGAAATAACATAACGGACAATCCGAATGATAGTCACCTGATTCCTGAATAGCATGATTATGGACACTCAATAGTAAAACACTACTGAGGATTATCAGCAGCAGGCAACCGAACTGTTTCTTACCGAGATATTGAATACAACAAGAATGCATAGGTTTTATTTAGATATAATTCGAACCATTTCTTGTTCTGCAGTATCGAGTATATTATACGATAAAACATGCATTTTATCTTCATCAGGTACCAATTGCTTTCTAAACTGCCGATACCATTCCGGAACAAACGAAATAGTAACTTTCTTTTTCGAAGCATTATTTTTAACCACTACGGTAATAGTATCAGTGAACTTGGTGACCTGAATATTCGCTTTTCCATAGGTAGCACCGGTAGCAAATTGTAAACCATCGACCAGGCATCGTTCCGGTGGTTTCGCCGGGCATTTCACTTCAACGGTAACTCCGAAATACTTTTTCGCTTGGGTTTCCCGAAGGCCGATCATGCCTATGCGATATCCCAATATCAAATAGGGACCGAGATGGCCATGAAACTGGATTAATTGGTTCAATAACTCTTTTTTATTCATAAGTATACCTTTCAGATTACGCGGGAGCGAGCCCGCTGGGATGATGTTTTTCAAGCCAATGGACGATTAATGGAACCAGAATAATCGCCAGAATAATGCCGGGAATCCCTTTCGTCAGCGAATGCCAATTCAACCAGGGCTGGATTCTATCCAAAGAATCAATCAGGAGAATAAACAGCATGAGTATCAGTTTATCGGCGATACTTCCCAGTAAAACACTCCAATAGTTTTTCATTTTATAATGATGATAGCAAAGGGAAATAGTATATGAATAGATAACTAGTTCTCCGGTAACTAGCCAGAATACCGGCGGAGTAAACGGCGGCATCCCGGTGAAAATGGTGGAACATAATGGTAGCAGGATTGCCATCAGCACTGCAATCAGTGGCGGAACTAAACAAGCCGCAACTCCAGCGGGTATCCATAACGGAGTGAATATCCCTCCGATACCTAACAGATGGAACGGAAAACTAAAAAACCAGCCGAATCCGGCGATCGCTCCCGCAATTAACAATCTCCGGCTTAACGGCATCGACATCACTTCTACATTTGAATAACTCATCAGTAACTCCAATATTTTATAATAGTTAAGAGTAAAAATTTTGAGGAAAGAGGAATCAAATGAGATTCTTCCTTCCTCTACTTTCATATTTCAATCAGTTTAATAATCCCGGTTTATACCAGTGCCAAATCCTATGTTCCCGGTTCCTGTCCCGGACAAGGAACACTATCTGACCGCAACTGGCATCTGACTACATCGCCATTAGAAATCGTTCCATTGGTTGGATCGTAAATAAAATTATATTTGATATCTTTCCCGCGGTCGCCGTCAGGCCCGGCACCTACCATTCGCCATTCACCCCAACGCGGATGAATCAACTGTCCTGCCCAAGCGGGTGGGCTACCTCCCATATTAGCAATATGTTGAATAAGATTAATATATTCATATTGTCTGATTTCCGGATGACCGCTGGAGATGAGATTCGCGAACGGATCTTGGGGAATGGAAGTAATATAGGCAATCGGAGTGGTAATAGCAACACTAATACACTGCATTTTATCGTTGATATTATTTTGGATTGCCGGGTATTGAAAACTATCATCAGCAGCAATCCGGCCATATATCGGATACCACGTTTCATCGACATGATATGCTTCGATCCCGGTAGCTAAGGTAGCCATTTCACTTTTAACTTTAGCTACTTTCGACCGGGTTTGCGCCGCGAGAAAGTTGGGAATCGCTATCGCCGCAAGAATCGCGATAATCGCAACCACGATTAATAATTCGATTAAAGTGAATCCTTGTTTCATAAGGTATATCCTTTTAGCAACTAATATGGGTGAATTGTCATTGTAGTTTAAAATAAGAAACATAACTAAATACCCCATCTTCATGCGAAAGCAGTATAGGTATCAACCGCCTTGATCTTTCTGCAATATGATGTTTTATGGGTAATATATTCCATAATCGATACCTTGATTCGGCAAATAACTGTTTCCTGCAGCATACGTTTATCAGAAACGTGCTACCTAGGGGCAAAAAAATTATAGCTCCGAACCCATCGCGGTTACGGTGAGTTTACCGTGTTTAACCCCTTTCATACTAATAAGTTGGTCAGCAAACTGTTTCATTTTATTTCCCGGCCCTTTCATGGCAATGACTTCCATACAGTTACATCCCGGGAGATGGACATGCATCGAAGAGATAATCAAATCTTCGAATTCATGCTGGAAATGGGTTAGTTTATGGGCAATATCGCTCACTTCATGGTCATAAACGATAGTAGCAGTACCGACCACCGGCATATCGGAGATAAACTCCTGCTGGACTAACGAATCCCGAATCAGGTCGCGAATCGCTTCCGACCGGTTGGTATACCCTTTTTCAGCGATAAGTTTATCGAATTTATCTAAAAGCTGCGTTTCGATAGAAATGCCAAACCTAATCACTGCACTCATAATCTATCCCATTATTCTCGTAACACGATTGTAGAAATAATAACACAATCGATTTTATGGTGTCAATAGCGGTTATTTGGTTATTGGTTTAGATTCGCTGAGCCGAACGATGAATCCGAGACTCATGGTTCCATTAGTCGGATCATACCGCATCCGTATCGGGACTGGTTTATGGTCAAATAGGTTCCAACTCCGGTTGTCGGGAGAAGAACTCCATACCGCATACCGCACCGGACTTTCAGTAGCCGGTTTATGGGTATCAGTATTAATTGTACCCTGATAAAAAATATCAGTGGCATCCGAACCTTCATCAGCCGGATATGCGCGGGGGACATAGATACCCGCTTCGAAGGCTACCCCATCTTTATACCCGAATCCGGGATGATGATATTTTATCGCGCGCTTATTCCCATCAGCCTTATTAAATGGATCGATAGGTCGTATCGCGAGATATGCTATCGGAGTAGTGATTTCCATAGGATATTCATAGCACTTGGATTGATTAGGTTCTCCTATCCAATCCCGCATCGGGGGATAATCGGTATTATCTACAAGGTAAGCTTCTAATCCGACCATACCGAGTTGGAGCGATTCCTGAGCATCAGCTACTTTCGCCCGAGTTTGAGATGCGATAAAATTCGGGATTGCAATCAAGGTAAGCAGCGCGATGATTACGACTGCAATTAAGAGTTCGACTACAGTGAAACCGAAAGCAGTTATCTTCATAATATTTTCTTTAAATAATTAAATATATCAGTATTAGCTGAATAGATGAATGCTGATTTAATGTCAAATTCCAATCCCCCATGGCGGATCAAATGTCAAAGCATCGTGTAGTTTGAAGTAGGGGCAGAATATCTTCTGTCCTTTGGCATTAAAGCATTGGTCATTTGAAATTTATTTGGCATTTGGATTTAGACATTTGGCATTAAGCCTTTAGGTCGTTGAGTATATCCAGTATCTTTGTCTCTGAAACATTATATATGGTAAAGGTTTGGTTAGGATAGAGTGCCTTAACCTTTTCAACGGCTGAATCGCGAACGACTAAAATAAGTTGGTAGGGTAATTCATTTCCCGCTACCAAGATGGTATCTAATATCGACCGAAACCCTTGGCCGGCAAGTTCCAACGGGCCGATTTCATCGATAAAAATCACCTGTTTTTGCGACTGAATTGCTTGTTCTATCTGCTGAACGCAAAAATGTATTCCATCATAGAAAATAATCCATTGCCCGAATTCGAGATCGGGTTTAGCCGGATGTGGGACGAGAGATTTTAGTCTGGCGAATGGCGTCCCTTTAATTATCCGCAATGACTGTTGTGTCAGAAGAGAGAGGAATACCGCACTATGCGCATCATACCCGATTTTCGTACCGAGTTCGAATACTGGCAGGTTAAAAATCCCACCGATAGTAATATGATGCGGTAATAATTCTCGAGCGAATTGATGAACGAAAGTGGATTTACCGCTGTTGATGGGTCCGGTGATGATTAGAGGCATTGAGAAAGTACCAAGTACGAAGGACAAAGTACCAAACTAAATAATAAATAGCAATACTATTTTGTACCTTATACCATATACTTCGTATTTCGTACTTAGTACTTGGTACTTGGTACTTTTATGAACTATTTAACTACTAGGCGCATAGTGATCAGTGCCAGCAACGATAATACCGCGGCGCTATTCGCCGGAAAATGGATAAATTGCGGTGCTGTTTTGGTTTCCAATGCGGATAACTTTTCACCGACGATTATTCCGATCGGGCAGGTGAGTAGCGATAAACCGATAGCGATCGGAGCGAAATATAATGCAGTCGGATATTGGGTATTCGGATACACGCAGGCCGGGATACCGGTAGCGAATTTGACTAAGGGAAATAGGTTGATAGCAACTAATGCCGCGGTACCACCCCAAATCGATTGGCCGTATCGTTTGGATTTCAAGGATCCGCTTAATATCGCGAAAATGAATAAGAACGCTAATCCTTCGGTAAAGAATCCGAAAATCGGGTTGGCAATCGCCCCGCTCATGATCGGGATATGTAACAAATAGGCATCAATCGATTTAAATAGTGCCGCAATGATAAATACGAATGCAAGACTCCATATTTTCCGGCTATATGCGAATGAGGTGGCGAAGAATCCGAGCGCGACTGCGGTCATAATCGACCCGGTGGTCATATACGCGCAGACTCCTTTCAGATACGCGCCCATGCCGGTTTCCATTAAGCCCCAGATTGATCCGAGCGCAATGAGAATCGGTAATTGTGATTTTAAGTTCGATGTAGCCATAACTATATTCCTCCATGATACGGTTAGCAATGTATCCTGTTAGCATCCCAATGTAAATGGATTTCTAACGGGAGATCAATAAAATTATTATACCATAAGGATAGAGATTTCTATAACCATAATCTTATTTCTAACGATGATAAGATTAAAGTTGCCCATTTTTATTGGTTCGATAGATATCACCAGAACTATTGGTGCCATTTATCGGATCATAAATCGCTCGCGAAAGATCTCCTTCAACGCAGGAAGGGGTATTAAGCCAGGGATACTGACGGGTATACCAAACTCCATCCGGACCTTTGGATCGCAACGCCCAGTTGGAAGCATAGTATATATCGGTAAACGGGCCGTTTGTTTTGTCCCCAGTATCGAATTGGTCCCAGGTGTAGAGGAAATAACCGAGACCGGAAGAGTATGAGCCGCCGGTTCCGACAAACCAGAATGGGTCTTTCGGTATCGAAGTAATATATGCGATTGGGGTAGTAAGTACATCGAATCGATCCGAACCACAGGTATCATGGCCGAAAACACCGTTTTGAATATAAGGAGTGATTGAGATATGGATCGGATAAGTGTTTTCATCGAGATGATACGATTCGACAGCGGTCGCTAACGCCTGCAAATCGGATTTAACCCGGGTTACTTTCGACCGTGTTTGCGCAGTATTAAAATTCACCAGCGCGATCCCGGCAATAATCGCGATTATCGCGACAACAATTAGTAATTCAATGAGGGTGAATCCATGAATAATAGATTTCATACCGGATAAATAATTCATTATTTAATTCAAGATAATACAAGATTATAGTTTATGATATGGTATCTGTCAATTCTAGACCTTGAAATTATATTCCGGAAATAGGGGAATGGAGATCGGGATATCGGATATCTCGATCTTTCTCTTTGGCGTGTGTCTTATTTCCCTAAGGATAATAAGCCGGAAAAAATATCGATAAATCTGGATGAATTAATGAAAGAGAACCGGGGTGTATACGGAATTGGTCGGACCAATTCCGTATACACTCCGGTACCACTAAACGGGCTTAATTTCCCTGAAGGATATCAAGTCAAAACAAAATATGGTTGTTTATGGAAGAAGATAGTTTTGCAAGCGATAGAGTGATGAGGATTAGAAAAGAAACAAACCGGTGATTCTTTTCCATTTGGCAAAAGAATCACTTTTTGAGGTTTAATTGAAGTATGAATTTGCGAGTTTCCTAATTATATTAATCTACTTTATTTATTTACTCTTGTCTATCTTTTTAAAGAGATTATGGCCAAAAACTGATTGGAAGGTTATTTTTTCATGTTCTTTTTTAACCGGTTTCGCGGTCCATCGGATAGCTTGTACTAGCATTTGTTCCAACCCGGGGGTAAGCTCCGGATGCGGGCTGAACGATACTACTTTCCCTTTCCCGAAATAAGCTGCGGCAATAGCATCTTTGCCAGCCATCATGTTAGCCGGTGCACCGGATTTATGCATATCGGTAACAAAAGTCGCTAACGATACATACTCCGGTAAATAGGGGTCATGTGCCGGTACATAAATCGGCCCATTCTCGAAATGAATCTGGAATTCAACCGGTTCTTTCCGGTTATCCGACATGGTCTTACACGTTATAGTCTGGACTCCTCGATCCCAATTATCTAAATCATACAGTTCGGCGTTGATAAGTTCAATATCCCGGGTACCTTCATTCCACCCTTTTGCTACCAGATACGCTCCCGCGCAGGTCGCAACTACTCCTTTACCATTCGCGACAAATTTAATCACTGCTTGTCTACCGGCTTGTTTCAGAGATTCCGCTTCACCCGACCCGGAGCCGCCGGGAAGTAATAGCACATCATATAGCGCTAATTTCCCATTAACAATATCAGCCTGTTTAATGGTATCAATCGCCATATCTTTTTCTTGCCGAACAATATCCCAACTCTTTTTGATACATTTACCCATCGTCCCTTCATCAGCATAAATCGCTACCCGGATGATAGACGATTTCGCCGCAAAACTAGAACTAACAAAACCGAATAGTATGAAACTAGATAATAGTATTGGGATAGATTTGTACACAATAACCTCCGGTTATTAAGTTAAATGAGTTAAATAAGTTAAATGATTAAATGGTATGAACAACTAAAGAACGGAGAAACGAAGAAACGAAAGAACATAAACCCTCTAAAAACATCAGTTCTTCAGTTCTTTAGTTCTTACGTTCTTTCGTTAGTATCCATTTGGCATTTAGTTTCTAATGCTGATGCGCATCTGCTGGGTGTTTGAATCCTTCGAATAACGTTACCCTATTTTTTTATAACAGTCGTCGAATCCTGCTTTGTTGTATCATCTTCCCATAATTTATCTATAGGAATAACAAACCGATTTCTGTTTTCCTCATATTTATACCATTTTAATCGAGAATCAAATACATTTACTTCAGATATTTGAGTCCATTTTGTTGGAGCAAATTCAAGTTCATTATCAATCTTTTTCGATCCCCAAAAATCATAACCATTATAAAAATATAAATAAGCGGATACCACATCAACATCGCAAAAAAGATTAAATGAACCACAATGGATCAAATCATTACCATCCCTATAGCAATGTACAAAAAAAAGAAAAAAACCTGCTCGTTGTTTATATGCCAATTCTCCTTTATCTATTTTAATATTTGATTTTGAAAAATCACCACTTCCATCTCCTTGAAAATAAGATTGATAAGAAGCATAATGGTCAAGCGTATGCGTCATTTCCTTCTCGTAAAATAGTTTATATGTAAAATCTTGCGCCCAAAACTTAGTGAATTTTATCGTACCATATTTATCTTTTTTCTTTATAAGGATTATATTATCTACAGGAATAGAGATGGCAACTTGTGCAATAACAAATTCATTCGGTTTGGGTACATAATTGTAATCAACTACTCTTGAAACAGACTCAGTTCCATTTGCTAATGGTAAACAAATAGCGAAATATATTGCAATAAGGAAAACCTGCCATTTTTTCATGCTATATATATTTAATCTATAGATAAACTACTTATCGATTTGATTAATGCTGATGTGGGTCTGCTGGGTGCTTAAATCCTTCCGGCAACGGCAATCCTTTTTTCTTATAATAATCTTCCAGTGCCGATTTCAATGCATCTTCCGCAAGAACCGAACAATGCATTTTTACCGGCGGTAATCCATCTAACGCTTCTGCTACCGCCCGATTCGAAATTTTTAATGCCTCTTCGATGGTTTTCCCTTTAACCATTTCGGTCATCATCGAACTGGTAGCAATCGCCGCACCGCAACCGAAGGTCTGGAATTTGCAGTCGGATACTATCCCGTTATCTATCTTAATATAGAGTTTCATAATATCGCCGCAAGTCGGGTTGCCGACCGTACCCACCCCATCCGCATTGGGGATATCCCCAACATTTCTTGGATTCCTAAAATGTTCCATAACTTTTTCGCTGTACATATCATACCTCCGATATATCTTTCATCATGATTATTTTATATTTATGTTTAGCAGTTAAATTGTTAAATAGTTAAATGGTTAAATAAGTTAATGTCAAATTTCAAATGTCAAATTTCAAATGTCAAATCTCAAATGAATGTCCAATGTCAAATAATCAAATGCCAAATTTAAGCCCTTGGAGTTTGACATTAAGTCATTGGGCATTTGACATTCATTTGTCCGCCTTAGGCGGATTGAGCTTTGATATTTGACATTATTTTTATGACGGTTCCGGTGATTTCGTGCCCGGGGATTCATAGCATTTATCTCCGGTAGCGTCTGTTTCAGAATAAGTCCCTTGCGCTAATGGCGACATTTTCCGCATCCGGCTGACTACCCGATCTAATACTTCAACTACGGTATCCATTTCTGCTTCGGTATTGCCGCGGCCGAGACTGAACCGAATCGATCCTTGTGCTATTTCGTGCGATAATCCCATTGCTAATAATACATGCGACGGTTCTAACGACCCGGAAGTACATGCTGATCCGGTCGATACCGCGATGCCTTCCATATCCAAACCCAGAACAATCGATTCCCCTTCAATAAACTTAAAACTGATATTCATGGTTCCCGGTAACCGGCGTACCGGATGGCCGTTCAGTTTAACGTCCGGTATCCGGGATTTAATCGCCTGATATAACCGGGTGGCTAAACAGGATAACCGGAGTAAGTCGCGTTCCATTTCTTCCATAGCAATCTCGCAGGCTGCACCAAGTCCGACTATCCCGGCGACATTTTCCGTTCCAGCGCGAAGATTCTTTTCATGATGTCCCCCATGAATCAGCGGCTGGAGTTTGGTGCCTTTCCGCACGAATAATGCACCGACTCCTTTCGGCCCATAGAGTTTATGCGCTGAAAGTGAGAGGAGATCGAGATTCATCTCGTTGACATTATTGGATAGCTTCCCCATCGTTTGTACCGCATCGGTATGGAACAAAACCTTATACTCTTTCGCGATTTTCCCAATATCTTCTATCGGCTGAATGGTACCAACCTCATTATTCGCATGCATAATAGTAATCAGAATCGTTTTTGGGGTGATAGCCTTTTTAACATCATCAGGATTAATCCAACCATATTGGTCTACCGGAAGGTAGGTCACCGTAAATCCCTGTTTCTCCAGGTATTTGCAGGTATTGAGTACCGCATGATGCTCAATAGCACTGGTAATAATATGGTTCCCCTTATTCTGATATGAAAATGCTACCCCTTTAATGGCGAGGTTATCCGCTTCAGTGCCACCGCCGGTGAAAATAATTTCTTCCGGTTTATTAGCGCTAAGAATCTTCCGAACCGATTCCCGGGCGGCATCCATCGCTTCATGCGCCTTCTGGCCAAACTGATGAACACTACTCGCATTCCCATAGATATCTACAAAATACGGCAGCATTTTACCCAGCACCCGCGGATGCATGGGTGTAGTAGCGTTATGGTCTAAATATATCTGGTTCATACTTATATCCTCCTATAATAATTATCGCTGTAATCGGTTTTAAAATCGCTGTAATCAGGTCCTACTAAATATTAAACGCGAAATTATGTTTAACTTTTTTCTTTCCCTGCAAAGCTACCGCTTCATCTTTCAAATCTTTTAAGGTAATCGAATCTAAAACCTCGTTCATTTTATCGCCGAGCTTTTTCCAAAGTAACCGCATCGCGCATCGGGCGATTTTATCGCATTGTTTCGGTGATGCCGTCGGTAGAACGCATAAAACCGGGGCAATCGGCCCTTCTAATACCCGAACAATATCGCCGATTCGTCCCTGAATACGTGAAGAACATCTGGGCAGCGCAAGGACTGCTCGCCTCCCCTGCCGAGCGGCTGGAAGCTGCCGCCAAGGCGAAGCTCCTCAACCGGCTGTTTGATGCTCTGGGCAGCTCACCCCGACCCAGCCGCATTACCGCCGCCACCGTGCTCCACGGAATGCTGGCAGCCGGCAGGCTAGCCGGCGAATAGCACGCCACCAGACGCCTGGAAAGCGCTCCTGGGTCAGTTTTTTCAGGCGCGATTGCCCCAGACTTCACTCGTAGAATCAACAGCTTAGAGTCCTTGG
>JBHGBB010000076.1:0-15249 GCA_041946755.1 bacterium
TATTTTTTTTCTTTATTTTTGTTTCAATTTTCAGCTGAATAGATTTTAATCCATTTAATAACAATAATACTATGAAACGTAGTGAAATCAATCAGATAATCCGGGAAGCGATTCAAACCTTCGACCAATTCCAGTTTCGGTTACCACCTTTTGCCTATTGGACACCGGAAGAATGGAAATCGATAAGGCATGAAGCGGATGAGATTCGGGATCATGCGCTGGGTTGGGATGTAACCGATTTCGGGCTGAATAATTTCAACCGCTATGGCTTAACGCTATTCACTTTACGCAACGGGAATTTGCATGACCCGGAGTGCCAGAAGAAATATTGCGAAAAGATTATGGTAGTCCGCGAGCATCAGGTAACCCCATTCCATTTCCATTGGACTAAAATGGAAGATATCATCAATCGGATGGGGGGCAATTTGCAGATGACCATCTATAACGCGGATCAGCATGAGAAACTAGCGCAGTCGAAGGTAACGATTTCGATTGACGGGGTGCAGCAGACGTTTCCAGCCGGTACAACGGTTACCCTTCGTCCGGGACAGAGTATTACTTTCCCACCGAAATTGTACCATACCTTCTGGACGGAAATCGGGAAGGGAAAAGTGCTGGTGGGTGAAGTATCGCTGGTTAATGATGATGTTAAAGATAACCGGTTTCTCGATTTAAGCCCCCGATTCCCGAAAATTGTCGAAGACGAACCGCCGCAATTTTTACTCTGCTCCGAATATCCGAAAGCATAGTAGATAATCAATTTAAGAAAAATAAGCGAGGTGAAATTGAATGAAATCAAAATGTAATTTTGGGTTTACCTTAATTGAATTACTAATAGTAGTAGCTATTATTGCCATCTTAGCAGCGATTGCAATTCCAAACTTCTTAGCGGCACAAACCCGATCGAAAGTATCTAAATTAAAAGCCGAATTTAAAACATTGGCAACAGCAATTGAATCCTATAATGTCGATGCCAACTCCTATCCGATCTATGACAGTCTCGGCACTGGAGGCGGCGGTAAGAATGGGGTTTTTGGAGACGATAATTATAATTCCAATCGATTTGATTTATTAACCACTCCGGTGGCATATATTACCTCAGTTCCGCAGGATCCATTTCGCTTTGTCGGAATTGGTGGTTCTGCTGCCGGACAAGGTATCGGTTATTTCCTCTATACTTGGGATACCTTTGCCAAAACTGCCGCTGAATCGTGGCATTCCGGGACTCCCGGTCCAGGACCAGCGAGTCTGATTTGGCATGCATCATATTGGTCACTCCGGTCTCGGGGGCCAAATGGTAAATGGGATAGCGCTGCGCCAGGTGGATATACGGTTTGGGCTTGGTGGGATCGACCACCATACGCTCCTGATGGTGATGTCTTCTTAGGTGCGTATGACCCATCAAATGGAACAGTCAGCGGTGGCGATTTGTGGCGGACCTCGAAAAATGGGCAGTATTAAAATATTAAATGCGAGTGATTTTTCTCTAACTAGTCTTTTTTGACTATAATTGAAAGCTCCTCAGAAAACCTATTCTGGGGAGCTTTACGAACGCGAATAAGATTTCAGATAAGGGAAGGTATTGATCGGAGAAGTATCATTAGTGAACCGCGTTGTTATAGATACCCGATGCTACGATTTAACCACTCGTTTTCCTATGATTATCGAAAACGAATCAGCACACTGCCCGCTTTTTTCAAAATATCCAAACAAATAGTCAACTATTCCGCATCGAGCATTTCGAGAGTAAAAGCCCAGAATAAATCGGTTCTTGCAGAGTTTAGTTTGAATTTTCTAGGTGAACTAAGTGTATATTGAGCTCCTGCAAATAACCCGGAAATAGATTTCGTTGGTGTCCGCGGTTGAACTGATATCTCGTCACCACCACCCCAAGCGCGAACTAATACTTCTGGATAGAAACTTTTCCGATCTTTGGCTAATTCTACCATCGCTTCAATATTAAATCCTGTTGATATATCGATTGTGGCATTTCGATCCAATCGAATCGTTGAAAATCGAACCTCATTTTCGTTGCAATAGAGAATTCCATTTTTCGGAGTTACACTACTCGGAATAATTTTTGCTTCGGTTTCCCGAGTCATAAATCCAAATTCGGTTGGGAAAAGTCGTGTTTGGAAAAAGAATTTAACTTTCATATGCGTGTCGTCAATTCGTTCAACGGCGCGTTGTACCGTAACTTCGTTTTCAGTATATGGTTTGGAAAACAAGGTGAGTCGATTCGTTACATTGGTATTAATATCTGCACTAGGAAAACGCGCATTGTCTTCCCGAACTAGACGACCATTGGAGCCGGTAGTCCAATTTCCTTCCAAACGCAGAGTTGGTTCCGGATCTATTTCGCAGTGCATATGTACCGGAAATGCTTCTAATACCGCAGAATGCGGATTAATTTCTAACTGATATAGTTTATTCGCTTCCACCGGGGAAGTTGCGGTTAAATCTTTAGCTTTTGTTTTGACATGTACCGATTGTTCTTCTTGAAATGAAATGAGAAAAGGAAGCCCTTCATAAGTAATATTTTCCGAAGCCATGAAGTTTAAATAATGCATCTGTCTTCTGGATTCTTGATCCGACTGCTGGATATTTGGTGGTACTGCTGCTTTCTTATTTTGAACAATAGTTTGAAATAATTCCATTCCTTCATTCTGTCGTTCGAGTAGAACACAACTCTGGGCGACCACATATCGATAAATATCAGCCTCTATCATTGGTAAGGTTTTTACTCTTGATAAACATTGAGTAACCGCTTTATCCAGCGAAGGTTTTGCCGTAGTAACCTCTTGATGTAGCATAACTAAATCAAAACATTCGGCTAACGATTGACAAGCAGTCCACGTTTCCGGAGCAATGGATATAGCCTGTTGATACATATCTGCCGCTTCATTAAATCGTCGTGCGCGGGTATTCAGAATCCGGGCTATCGATAATAATCCGGATTGTTTTAGGGATTTTACTTGTTCCTTACCGAGTTTATTGGTATTTTTCTCTATTACTGCAATTGATTGATAATAGAGAGCCATCGCTTTATCCCAATCGCTGGCAGCAAGAGCTTGATGTAGTGATTTTATTTCCGGAGAAATAACTGAACTATTTTTTCGAGCCCGAGGGGTAGATATTAAATTAATAATACCATTTCTGTAAGTATTTGCCATAAACATTGGCCACGGTACTTCTCCATCGGCTGATCCCGGACAACCAAAAACGTAGATTCTACCACCACCGGCATTAGCAACAACTTCTAATGTTCCATCGCCGTCAAGGTCGCCTACCGTCATGCCACAGTCTGCCGCTGGATTCAATCGTTTCGGCCATCCGGCAGATTGAGTTCCATTATTCCGATATGCATGATAGCCACCAGCTCGATTCCCAAATAGTATTTCTAATTCACCATCGCCATCAATATCTGCTACCGTGACATTATCAGTCCACCAACTATTATCGCCGGAAATATCCGGAGGAAGTTTAAAATCAATATCTCTGGGTAATCGTGGATTTATTCCGTCTAATTTACCGGTTATTTTGTTTCTAACCAGACAAGGAGACGTACCACCACCAGAACCGGTAAGTTTGATAATACTTCCATCAAGAAGATTGATAGCTTTTCCAGCAGTTACCAACTCGGTTTTAGTATCGTTATTAACATCAGCGAACACAAAACACTGTTGATCTAACCCAGAAAACTGTTTTGGAAATCCGGGTAATGGAGTTCCATCAAGCCGATATATGCGAACTTCACCTTCGCGTCTGGTAAATACAATTTCTTTTTTCCCATCACCATCAATATCAAAAGCCAGTGGAGTGCACCGAACATCGTTGTCCGGAACGGTAATCGGCCAACCGGTAAGCATCGTTCCATCATGATGACGGATACAGACTCCTTTTTCAAAATCAGAATATAGTATTTCCAAATCTCCATCAGCATCGATATCAGCTAAACTTGGAGTACAAAAAGAATTACCGCGACCGGTAGACCATCCCGGCATAAGCTGTCCATCAGCGTGCCATAGATGGCCGGGAGTAACGATTTCCAATTGCCCATCGTTATTGACATCAGCGACTGCTGGTGAACAGACGATTCGTTCGCTAAATTGCGGCCAACCAGTTACCGGTCGGCCGTCATGATGCCAGGCACCTACCCATCGTTCACCAACTGCAACGATAACTTCCAAATCGCCATCGTTATCAATATCGGCCAGCGCTGGTGAACTATGCCAGGTACCGTTTGGGACCACCATCACCGCATCATGAATGGCATGGGTAGTTAACAATGCAGTGGCAGATTTAAGGGTCATTTCCGGTTTGGTCTTCTTGGTACTAACTTTCATATTTACACAACTACCAAGAACCAAAGTTAGCGTTAATGCTATTAAAAGGTTGAATCGAGTACTCATAAAAAGGTCTCCTTTTATTTCAAGTGCTAGTTTCATGATAAATATAATTAAAATTATAAGTTGAATTATAGCACTTATTATTAAGGCGTACAAGAAAAAATGTTATAGACTTTCGCCCTATTTTTATGAAATAATGCTTAGTTAAAATAACAACTTTAAATAGGAGTGAACCTTATGCTTAGAAATATGAGAATAAAGAATCAAATACAAATTCAAACATTAATAATCTTTCTTTTTATTCTTACCAGTTTTAGTTTTAGTTGGCAATTTATCCAGATGACTGATACTCATATCGGCGACCAGGTGGGAAACGATAAATTCAAAGAAGTCATTCCCGCATTTAATGCGCTAAATCCAAAACCGGATTTTATTTTTACTACCGGCGATTTAACTGAACTGGGTGCTGAAGACCAATTTTCACTATATTCAACTTATATCAATCAAATACATATTCCGGTATATTCGGTTATGGGGAATCATGAAATCCGCTGGTCGGATAGTAATAAATTCCGGTTCAAACGATATTTCGGGAATCGATGCTATTCATTCGATCATAAAGGCATCCATTTCGTTATGCTGGATGATACTATTCCAATGCAGCATTATGGGCATTTTTATCAAGCCCAACTCGATTGGCTGAAACAAGATTTGATTTCATTGAAAAAAAATACTCCGGTTATACTCGCCATGCATCATCCACCGGCAGCTGAAACGCGAACTATCGATAACGATGTGGAGTTATTTGATATGATTCAACCGTATAATGTTATTGCAATCCTGGTCGGTCATGGTCATGTAGAGAAATCGAGTTCTTATGCAAACATTCCAATTCTGATGACGAAAGCCACTAGAACCGGTGGATATAAGTTATTCGATGTCGGTGACAAAGAGATTATCGCTTATGCCAGCGAAATCGGGAAAACTGAAGCAACTGATACCATCAAAATCTCATTAACCCGAGTTATACCGTCAGGACCAAAACCAGTTGAACCAAACCTGGATTCGAAAATCCTTTGGAAAACCAGAATTGATGATGGATTACAATTCCCACCGGCAGCCGGTGAAGGGAAATTATTCTATGGTACCGAACCCGGTACTATTTATGCATTAGAAGAAAAGTCCGGTAAACCGGTGTGGAAAATGAATATTATTAGCACAATCGTCGGATCTCCGGCATATGCAAATGGTATGGTTTATATTGCTGCAACAGATGGTATGATATATTCGTTGCAAGCAAAAGATGGAGTTTTAAACTGGAAATATCAAACTGGCGGACCGATTATTGCTTCACCTCAGATTAAAGATAATATTGTGTATGTAGGTTCCGGTGACCATTATTTTTATGCGATTGATGGTTTAACCGGACAACTAAAATGGCGATTCGTATGTCAGAACCACGTTTCCGCCGCCGCGCTGGTATCTCAAGGGAAAGTATATTTCGGTTCCTGGGATGGGAATGCCTATTGCCTAGATGCATATACCGGTGCTATCTGTTGGATAGATCCAATTGGAAATTCGATCTATTGGGCGCCCTCAGTTTCGGCGCCTATCCAAGCTGGGAATAAAGTGATTTATACCGCGCTGGAATTGATTGATAAACGGGTGCTTGGCCGAGTCTATGCGCTAGATGCGTTATCCGGTAACACTGCTTGGACGATGGTAACCCGCTCCTGCCAGACCAATCCAGCGTATGATGGAAAGAAGGTATATAATTTCGGACTGGGTGGCGAAATAATGGCAATCGATGCAGAAACTGGCACCAAGAGTTGGAGTATCCAATTGAAGCAGTCGATTCTTGCTAGCGATATTATTATTAAAAATAATCATTTCTATATTCCACTGTTAAGTGGTGATTTGATGATAGTAAATCCGATTGATGGAAAAGAAATTCAGCGAATTCCAGTTTCGAAAACCGGATTCTTATTCTCCGGGCCGGTGATTGATAATGATATTTGTTATCAATCAGCATTCGATGGAACAGTAGCAGCATTTCCCATAAATCGAAATTAGGATTATAATAGTTAAATAAATCTATCAAACTAAGAGGAGGATGCTAACAATGAAAAGAAGTATGGTCGGTGTGATGAGCTTGTTGGTATTAGTTTTATTTGTAGGAGTAGTTGTAGCAGTGCCAATCCCCGTAAGTGATGTTGCGAAATATGTCGATAAAACGGTTACGGTGGAAGGAAAAGTATTAAAAGTAGGTCAATCAACGAAATCAAACACCTATTTTTTGAATTTTACCCAACAGCGAGGCGGATTTACTGTAGTCATCTTTGCAAAGACCGTAAGTAAATTTGAATCGGCTAAAGTAGATATTAAATCGTTTGAAGGGAAAACCATTCAGGTAACCGGAAAAGTTCAGAATCCGCCGCAGTATGGTCTTGAAATAATTCTCAATGACCCTTCGGAAATAAAAGTTGTTGGTGGAGTCACGGCTCAATCATCCAAAACCGCTCCTGTTTCAGCATCAAAACCAGCAGTGGTTGGTAAGATAATGAAAGTGGCTGAAGTTGAGATGTATATCGATCAATCCGGTACGGTGGAAGGAAAAGTAGTCAAGGTCGGATTATCACAAAAATCTAATACTTATTTCCTGAATTTTACTCAACAGCGTAACGGATTTACGGTGGTTATTTTCGACAAGATAGCGCAACAGTTTGCAGCGAAGAAAATCGACCCATATTCATTCGAAGGGAAAACGGTGCAGGTTAGTGGAACCATTACTAAACCGCCGTCATATGGAGTTGAGATTGTTCTCGATAGTCCGGATAATATAAAAATAGTTAAATAAACAGCTATCGTAAAACGGAAGAACGGAAGAACTCAAGAATTGAAAATCGAATCTAGTGATTGTCTTAAGTTCCTTCGTTCTTTCGTTCTTTCGTTTGTATTTTATGTCTTACCTTGAACCCTATATCATAACGTTCATACCACTCTTTGTCGCTTTTGACGTGATTGGTTTATTGCCGGTATATCTTTCGTTAACTGAAGGATTTAATCTGGAATCGCGAATGCGGGTACTCTGGCAATCGTTATTAACGGCAACCATTGTCGCGGTAATATTCATTTTCGTTGGGAAATTGATCTTTTCGATTATCGGGATCACTGTAGCGGACTTTAAAATTGCTGGCGGATTGATTCTCTTGGTATTAGCAATTATGGAATTGCTGAAAGAAACCACTGAATGGCGGGTTGGAAAAGAGACGATGGGCATTGTTCCCATTGGAGTTCCATTACTTGCTGGTCCAGCAGTGTTAACTACCAGTATCATGTTTGTCGATATTCATGGATACCTGCCAACCTTAGTCTCGCTGCTCCTAAATCTAGCTATTGTAGGTATACTATTTTATTACGTTGACAGCATCATTTCATTTATTGGTAAAAGCGGTGCAAAAGCGGTATCAAAAGTGGTAAGTTTGTTACTGGCCGCGATAGCGGTGATGATGATTCGGCAAGGTTTAGAAGCGTTTATAAAATAACAATAGTATTTAGTTTCTTATTTATTTTGCTGTCGACGTAAAGCATTATTAATCATATCCAAATCCTGGTTTGCTTTTTGTAACTTCTCTTCAATTGTTGTAGGCGGATGTAACTTCTCTTCTAGCATAGCTATTTTCGGATTAACTTCATCAGCAAAAGTTCCGGCAGGTGCTAATCGAATATATTGTTTATATTCCGATAATGCCGATTCATCGACAGCTTTCTTCTCATAAGCCAATCCGAGATAATAATGCATCTCGGTATCCGCAGAATTCAACTGGAGAGCTTTCAATCCCGTTTCTATCGCTGAATCATGTTGTCCGGCTTGGTAATAAGCGAGAGTAAGATTATGGTATAGTTCCGGTTCGTTCGGTTGATACTCGATAGTCTTCTTATATTCATTTATAGCGGTTTGGAAATCGTTCTGATTATATGCTGCGACCGCAAGATTAAAATGCTTTATCGCTTGCTGTTTGGGATAGGCAACAACGAAGTAGACGATAACACACCCGATAAAAATAATAAGGAGAATGAGTCTGATAATAATAAGTTTTTTCATAGAATATTCTTCCTAATCGTCCAATTATTATATCTTATTTTAAAGGTTTATTGAGCGGGTATGAATCGATAATAAATAAAAAACTGGGTTTATCATCAGCGATGCTCAATAAACCCAGTTATTTGACCAAATTTGCTTTTTATTAACTATTCCTGCGGATAAGCTTTTTTAATCTCTTCTTCTCTCCGGATAGCCGCATCCAGAACGTGCTGCGGTGTTCTAAATAAGAGCGAAACAAAAAATGTTGCCATCGCTCCGGCCATCGCATACCAGGTGAACTCAATTTGTGGCATCCAGGATGGGAATGTATAACCTAATGCTGAAGGAGAAAAGAGATGAATAATAAAATTAATCAAATCATAGTATTTGCCACTTAACAGCAGAATAGTAAATACTCCTGCAATTAATGCCAGGATATTCCCCTTATCAGACCCTCTGGTCTTGGTAAACATTCCAGTCAGGAAAAGACCTAACATCGGGCCTAGAAAATAAGCTGCGATGCCCAGTGCTATAGGAATAATAGTCAGAGTAGGATTTTTGACGTTGGCTATGGCAAAGACGACGGCTACGATAATCATGAGTACGGCAAATACTCCGGTGAATACTCGTGCGGCAAAAACATAGTGATGTTCTTCTTTATTTCGCGCGAAGTAGGGAATATACCAATCGTTGGTAGCGGTGGTAGCTAAAGCGTTCAAGGCTGCACTTAATGAACCCATGGCAGTTGCGAAAACTCCTGCCATAACAAATCCTCGGATTACTACCGGCATGACATTTAAAATATAGACCCCAAAAACATCGTTCGGTTTCGCCGGTTTTAATGCCGGATTTAATTCATAAAACGCAATTAAAAGGACGCCAATGAAGGTGAAACAGAATGCAATCGGTACATCCATAAACGCTGCGGTAACCAGTGACCGTCGGCTTTTTTTGTAGTCTTTAGCCGTTAGCATTCGTTGTACCATATCCTGGTCGGTACCAAACGCTGCCATATTGCCGATAGTAGTTGCGATAACCGCTGCGGGAATAGTATATTTGTTCGCTAGAACTAATTTAAATATTTCCCAAAGGGTTGAGCCGGATTTAACATTTTCAAATCCGGTTAGAAAATATCCTTTTGTCGTCGTCATTTCCGGTACATGCTGACCGAGAACCGAGAATCCATTCATTATACTTCCACCACCAATATGATAGAGAATGGTTCCGATCGCGACTACCGCGCTGCCGAACATTAAACTCGCTTGAATTAAATCGGTCCAAATAACCGCTTTAATTCCTCCTAACGCGGTATATATACAGGTGACAATGGTTAAAATGATAATTGCCCAGGCATAGGGTACCCAGGTATCGAGGTGTTGGAATGTTACCGGTTGGTGTAAAACGAATAATCGCCAGGCAAGAACCAAAACTAATGATGGTACATACAATCGTACGCCGGAAGCTAAAACGCGCATAATCAAAAATAATCCGGAGACCATATTTTTCGATTTGATTCCGAAGCGGACTAGGAGGTAGTCGTAAACCGTATATACCCGGTATTTATAATATGGTTTTAAAAAGTAATGTCCGACAATAATCCGACCGAGAATAAGGCCGATGGTTAACTGGACATAGATGACTCCCCGGGTAGAGAATCCTTCAGCCGGTGCGCCGATAAACGTTGCCGCGCTGGTTTCGGCAGCGATAATCGATGCCATAACCGCCCACCAGGGCATTTTACGGCCTCCAAGCGCGTAATCTTCTAGACTCCGTTCTCTTCGTCCCATGTAGAGACCGATAGCGGTTATTGATACAAAGTAGAGTATGATGATAAATCCATCAATTAACAATGCAGAAGTTGACATGGTTGACATAACTGATTCATATCCTCCATATGATAAATAGATGAATAGATTTAATTCCTATCTTATCTCAGATAAGATTAGGGTGATTATTATATCTTGATTTGCGAGAAAATAAAACTAGAATTATATAAAATAGGACTTTTTTAGAGTAGAATCATATATTTATCACCTTGTAAAAAAGAGCAATATTGTGTATACTTTTTAACTAATTCTGGAAAAAGGAATCGGGAGGTAAGATCAAGCTGATTCTAGATTTGAAATTGTTGAAGATAGCAGAATAAATCCATAATCCGGGATCAGAGTAATCTTATACTAAAACTATGAAAATCGGAATAAATCATTGGGCGTTTGGCGATAAGAATGTATCGGATAGTTTTAAACTGGCTAAAGAAGCAGGATTCCAATCGATGGAATTAAATTTCGCTGAAAGCGGAGAAATAACGGCAAACTCGACTAAGTCGGATATGCAGAAAATCAAGCAAATAGCTGATAGAATCGGAATTGAAATCAGCAGTATGTCAACCGGGTTATTCTGGCGATATTCGTTTACCAGCGATAAAAAAGAAGAACGGGAACAGGCAAAAAAGAATACTACCAAAATGCTGGAACTAGCTTCGTTCATAGAAGTGAAAACCATTTTAGTCGTTCCCGGTCATGTCTGGTCATTTGCACCGGAAGCTGGCATTATCCCATACGATATAGCGTATGACCGGTCGTTGAAAGCATTGACCGAATTAGCACCGATTGCTGAGAAATACCAGGTGCATATCGGGATCGAACATGTCTGGAGTAAGTTTTTATTATCCCCATTGGAGTATCGCGATTTAATCGATAAAGTCGGCAGTAAATATCTCGGCGCTTATTTCGATGTCGGGAATGTATTGTTATATGGATTCCCGGAACAATGGATTCGGATTCTGGGAAAAAGAATTAAAGCAGTCCATTTCAAAGATTTTAAAACGCAGGTCGCTACGCTCGAAGGTTTCTGTCCATTATTGTATGGGGATGTGAATTGGCAGGAAGTAATGCAGGCGTTTCGCGAAGTTAAATATGATGGGTATGTAACCGGCGAATTATTTCCACCCAAACAGTTACCGGACCAGATGATTTTCGATACGGCAGCGGCAATGAAACGGATAGTTAAATTATAAATATAAGATTACTGCGATTATTATAATCGATGACTATGGTAAGAATCCGTAAAAACAATGATTTTTATCGGTGTCATTAGGCTGATATCGTTGTAATCTTTTTTTACAGGGAGGTTGTTCATCTATGTTAAAGGTAGGTATTATCGGTACCGGAACTATGGGGCGGTTCCATACATTTGCTTATTCTCAGATTCAAGGATCGAAAGTCGTTGCCTGCAGTGATCCGCGGCTTGAGGTCTGTAAAGAAGTAGCGGCGCAATATCAAGCGAAATGTGTCGAGAATCCGGATGAGATTATTTCCAATCCGGAAATTGATTTGGTCGATATCTGCACACCAACTCCTTTCCACAAAGAATATACCCTAAAAGCGATTAAAGCCGGAAAACATGTTTTCTGTGAGAAACCGATTGCGCGAACCATCGCTGAAGCTGAAGCAATGGCGAAAACGATCAAAGCAGCGAAAGTAAAATTTGTCGTCGGTCATGTACTTCGTTTCTTTCCGGAGTTTGTAGTGATGAAACAGATGATTGACCAGGGGAAAATCGGGAAACCGGGTGTAGTCAGAACCAGCCGGATGGCGGGATTCCCGCGGGCTTCGAATGATTGGTATGCGAATTTCCCGATGAGTGGTGGAGTTATTCTGGATATGATTATCCATGATTTCGATTGGCTAAACTGGGTGTTTGGAGCACCGAAACGGGTTTTCGCTCATGGCTTGATTAATAGCGGGTATGATCATCTCGATTATGCTTTAGTAACGATTCGATATAAGAATGGAGTAATCGCTCATGTTGAAGGCAGCTGGGCACAACCGGGCGGATTCGCGGTTAAAGTTGAAGCGACTGGAGATAAAGGGCAGCTCGATTTCGTTATGGGCGATACCATGCCGGTAAATATGCAGCAGCGGAAAACGGATAAAAGTTCGGTCGGGGTAGCGGTTCCGGAAAGCCCGTTATCAGAAGACCCCTATACTTCAGAGATTCGGCATTTTGTGAATTGTATTCTTAACGATACCCCGCCGGCAGTTACGGTAGATGATGCGGTAGCCGCATTAAAAGTCAGTTTAGCAGCGCTGGAATCGATTAAAACTGGTCAACCGGTAAATTTATAGCAAGATTATAATGTTTATTATGGAGGAATAATACTATGGTTAAAGTAGGGATGTTAAGTTTTGCGCATATGCATGCGAATAGTTATATTCAATGTGTTAAACAATTACCGAACGCTGAACTGGTCGGAATCGCTGACGATAATGCTGTTCGCGGGAAGAAGATTGCGAAACAGCAGCAAACCAAATATTTCCCGAGTTATGAGAAGCTATTGGCGGAAGATATACAAGCGGTAGTAATCTGCAGCGAGAATGTATATCATCGCAAACTCACTACCTTGGCAGCTAAAGCCGGAAAACATGTTATCTGCGAGAAACCGATTTCAGTTTCGGTAAAAGATGCGCAGGCGATGATCGATGTTTGTAAACAGAACAAGGTGCAGTTGATGACCGCATTCCCTTGCCGGTTTGCCCCGCCGGTAGTTCGGGTGAAACAGATGATTGATGAAGGTAAAATCGGTAAGATTATTGCGATTAATGGGACCAACCATGGCCGGATGCCCGGTGGTTGGTTTATCGACAAGAAGCTTAGCGGCGGTGGCGCTGTAATGGACCATACCGTTCATGTATCGGATTTAATGCGATGGATGACCAAAGCGGAGTTTACGGAAGTATATGCGGAAATCGATACCCGGTTCCATAAAATTAATATTGACGATTGCGGGATGCTGAATATGAAAATGGATAACGGAGCGTTTACCACCTTAGACCCAAGCTGGTCGCGGTCTACCGTATACCCGACCTGGGGCGATGTAACCATGCATATCATCGGTACCGACGGTGTAGTTTGGCTGGATACCTTCAACCAGAAAATGGCGTTGTATAATAAAGATGAGGTGCGGCCGAATTGGTTATATTGGGGTTCGAATATGGATTTGGAAATGATTCGGGCGTTTGTCGATGCAATCGACACTAATAAACCCGTGCCGGTGACCGGATATGATGGATTGAAAGCAATGGAAGTAGCGCTCGGTGCATATCAATCGGCTAAGAAAAAAGCACCGGTGAAGCTCCCGCTCTAATTGCGGAATGCGGATTTCGGATTGTGGAATTAAAAACAAAGCTAACCGCAAAGCACGCCATGAAAGCGCAAAGCGCGCAAAGATTTTCTTTGCGTTCTTTGCGGAGACGTTGCGCCCTTTGCGGTTAAAGTTTTTGTGGTTTTTCTTATTTAACCATTTAACTTAGTGCTTAAGGAGAAAGTATGTCTGCAAATAAGTTTGTAAAAGTTCGGGTCGGGATCATCGGCTGTGGCGGTATTTCAGGGGTACATTTTGAAGGATATAAACAGAATGGAGCAGAAATTGTTGCCTGTTCGGATATAAACGAAGCGGCAGCGAGAACGAAAGCGAATCAGTATAATTGTGTACCGTATACAGACTATAAACAGATGTTGGCGAAAGAGAAATTAGATGTAATCAGTATCTGTACCCCTCCGTTATTTCATCAAGAGATAGCGCTAGCTGCGTTTAAACAGAAGATTCATGTGCTCTGTGAGAAACCGTTAGCGATGAATGTCGCCGAAGCGAAAAAAATGGTTGAAGCAGCGAAAAAGAGCAAAGTCGTGTTTATGACCGCGTTTTGCCATCGATTCCAGGCGCCGATTGTCGAAATGAAAAAACTCATCGATTCGGGGAAACTTGGGAAAATGTTGATGTTCAGAAACCGGTTTGCCGGAAGATTTGCTAATGTAGAAAAGGTCTGGTTCTCGAACAAAAAGTATGCCGGCGGTGGGGTGTTTATGGATACCTTAGTGCATTCGATCGATATTTTCCGGTATCTCTTCGGTGATGTCGCTTCCGCGAGTGGGAAAATTCATACGTTCAATAAAAAGATTAAGGTTGAAGATGTAGGAATTATCCTTTTAAAATCGAAATCGAATGTTATCGGAACCATGGAAGCGAGTTGGTCTACTCCCATCGGAGAAGCGATTGTTGAAGCTTATGGCTCGGAAGGTACTGCGATCTATAGTTATAATACCAATGAGCTACGCTATATGTTAGCGACTGATAAAGACTGGCGGAAACCGAAACTAAAAGTGCCTAGCCGGTTTACGCTGGAAGTTGAAGATTTCTTGAATGCGGTTACTACCGGTAGAAAACTCCGGGTTGATGGAACTGATGGACTTAAAGCACTAGAAGTAATCGAAATGGCATATAAAACAGCTAAATAAACTTTATTCTCTTGCTAGGCAATTGTTATTATAAAAAATAGCCAGTTTATCGAAATGATAAGCTGGCTATTTTTTTTGGGAATAATACCTGTCTCATTTATATCTCAAATTAACTCCCTTGATAGTTTAATTCTGTGATTGAAGTTGAATTTTTCGCAATTTGAGAATAATTCAACATAAACTATTGATATTATTAAGAGATTGGTTTTTATCAATTCATTTTGAATTTAGCTCCATTGGAGCTAAATTCAAAATAGATTAAGGGGTAATTGTATAACTATAAATAAATCAATTGAATAAGTATTATTCAGTGTTTTATTAGAAACCTATTAAGCAAAGCCAACATTAGTATGTTGAACTTTTAGCTAATAGCTAAAAGTTCAAATTGACCTATTTTATTCCATTAGAAACCGACTTGACTTCTCATTTTTATTGAGTTTAGTATATATATGAATATTGATTTTATTATATTTATGTTTTTATGTTGAATTATTCTCCATTGGAGTATAATTCAACTTG
>JBHGBB010000077.1:0-15106 GCA_041946755.1 bacterium
GTACCACCGCCACCACCGCCACCGCCGGCACCACCAGTTGAAGAAAAACCGGCACCAGTACCAGCGCCAGCGCCAGAACCACCAAAAGCGATGGAATTAACGCCGGTATATTTTGCGTTCGATAAAGCGGACTTAACTCCGGAGGCAATTGAAATATTGAACAAGAATGTTGCCATGTTGAAAGCGAATCCGGATTTAAAGGTTGTGGTTGAAGGAAATTGCGATGAACGAGGTACGGTAGAGTATAATATGGCATTAGGTGAACGCAGAGCGAAAGCTGCACAGGAATATTACATCTCTGCGGGAATTGATAAGAGCCGAATTAGTGTTATCAGTTATGGTAAAGAAAAACCAGTCGATTCGGGGCATAGTGAAGAAGCCTGGGCGAAAAACCGTCGTGATGATACGGTGAAAAATACAAAGTAACACCATAACATTAATCAGTATAATTTAAGCGGAAGGTTCCGTTTCAGTTCGTAACGGGACCTCCTGCTTCTTTTATCGACTTATGAATACAAAAAGATATATTCCGATAATACCGATAGGTTTGGTACTTATATTTATTGTTCTTACTACCGGCTGTGTAACCACTCAACAAGCAGACCAGATGACTACTGATCTGCGATTAATCCAGCAGCAGTTAACCCAAAATCGGGAAGATTTCGCTACCTTGCGGAAAGATATGGTCAGTAATAATCAATTGATGAAAGAAGAGACGGCGAAAAATATCAAAGAATTGAAAAATGATACTGCCGGATTAAAAGATAATATCGATCGTATCCAGAAGACTCAGGCGGAAATGAATGCGAAAATCAACGGGGTCAGCACCGATCTGCAGAATGTGCAAGGGAAACTGGATGAAAATAAAGACCGGATTAGCGCTACCGCTCAGAAAGTCGATAATATCGAAGCGAATTTAGGGAAACGGATTGATAATCTAAAAACGAATGTAAATAAACGATTGGATTCGATCGAAGCCAGGGTAAGTCCGACTCCTGGAGTGAGCCCGACCCCGGATACCACCGTTACCCCAAATGAAGATACTACCGTCCTTAAACCGGAACCGGGTACAAATCCTGTGGAAACACCCGATCCGGAGAAGATATATCAAACCGCATATGGCGATTATGTTAAAGGGAATTATGATGTAGCCGTGGATCAGTTTAAATTATATCTCCAGCATTTCCCGGAAGCGGAAAATGCTGCCGCGGTACGCTATATGCTCGGCGATTGCTATTATAGCAAGAAGCAATTCGAGCCTGCGTTAGCTGAGTTCGATAAATTAATCAAACAATCTCCGACCAGCGAAAAGGTACCGGCAGCAATGTTAAAACGGGCATATATCTATCGGGAATTGAAAAAGGATTCCGAGGCGGTATCGGAGTTGAAATCGGTAGTAAAAAAATATCCGTTATCTCCGGAAGCAGATATTGCTATCGAAGAATTGAAAACCGCTAAGTAAACAGACCATATCGGGATGAGGGTACCTCATCCCGATATCATTGCTATCCCTTCAAGTAATATTTCCAGCCGCTTTACCGGATAACAACCCCCGTTTGATTTTTCGATATAATATTCATAAAATTGTCAGATTATGTTAAGATAATACAGCCTTATATATACTTGGCACATCCTATGCTACAACAACGTTTACTACAACGGCAAATCCAGAAATTAGTAATGACCCCGCAAATGCAGCAGGCAATTCAATTGTTGCAATTGCAGACCATGGAACTAGCGCAGCTACTGGAACAGGAAATGGCGCAAAATCCGATGTTGGAAGAGGTTGAAACTATCGAGCGGGAAGAGGAAGAAGAAACAGCTCCGGTTCCGGTTACTGATAGTGGTGTCGTTACTCCTCCTCGGATTACTGAACCAGACCGCACCGAAGGGTCCGATGATACCGAGCATCTTGGGTCCGATGATATGAAAGCATTGGAAGAGGTGAACTGGGATGATTTGTTTTCCGATGACCGGATGTGGGAAAGCAATACTCAGGATACGGAAAAATACGATGAAGGGAAACGGGATTATTTTGCCAATACCGCAGTACGCGGTCAATCACTACAGGAATATCTCCATCAGCAGCTTGGTCTTTCAAATTTCGATGATTCTGAAAAGCAGATTGCGGAAGTTATTATTGGGAATATCGATATTGATGGTTATTTGCGGTTGACGGTAGAAGAACTGGTTCAGGAACTTGTTAAGCTTAATATAACCACCACCATCGAAGCTGTGGAAAAGGTTTTAGTGAAAGTCCAGCAATTTGATCCCCCGGGTGTGGCTGCACGAACGGTGCAAGAATGTTTATTACTACAGGTGCAAGTCAAACAAATCACCAATCCATTGGTTAAAGAGATTCTTACCCATTATTTTACTGAATTAGAACGGCATAAATTCCCGCAAATCGCCAAACAATTAAGGGTTCCATTGAGCCGGGTACAGGAAGCGACCGATATTATCGCCCAATTAGAACCCAATCCTGGTCGGCAATTTAACTCGGCGTTACCGCAGACGATTATACCGGATGTGATTGTAGAGAAAATCGATGGCGAATATCAGATTTCATTGAATGATGAAGGCATACCGCGATTACGGATTAGTCCGACTTATCAATCGATGCTGAAAAATCGGGCGACGTTACCGAAAGAGCAATATGAGTTTCTCTTGGATAAGTTTAAAGCTGCAAAGAACCTGATTCGCAATATCGAACGGCGGCAGAAAACCATTCTCATGATTACTGAAAGTATCGTTAAAACCCAGCAGGAGTTTTTTGATAAAGGGATCGAATATCTGAAACCGTTAAAATTGCGGGAAATAGCGGAATTGGTTGGAGTCCATGAATCGACGGTAGCGCGGGTTACGACCAATAAATATGTTCAGACACCGCATGGGGTATTCGAATTAAAGTATTTCTTCAGTAGTGGCGTAGATAGTTTCGATGGCGATTCGGTTTCAGCCCGGAGTTTGCGGCAGATGATTACTTCTTTGATTCAGGATGAAGAACCGAATAAACCGTTATCCGACCAGAAGATAGCTGATATCTTAAATGTGAAGGGAATTAATATTGCCCGGAGAACGGTCGCGAAATACCGGGAACAGGTGAAAATCCTGCCGGCACATATGCGGAAAAGAATTTCTTAAGATTGGTATAACGATTGAATGGAGGAAGAGTAGAACCGAGCATCTATGAATTTAACCGTACTCATCATGGCCGGCGGTCGTGGAGAACGATTCTGGCCTAAAAGCAGAAAAAAGTCTCCGAAACAAACCCTTGATTTATTCAATGGAAAACCATTAATCTGTAGTAGTATCAATTTAGTAACTCCGTTAATTCCACTAGAGCGGATATTTATTGTTACTGAGAAATCGGTAGCGGAACCGCTCCAAAAAGCGATCCCGAAAGAATTCCCTGCGGAGAATATTATTGTGGAGCCGGTCGGCAGAAATACCGCCGCATGTATCGGATTAGGGACCGCGCATATTCTTCGGAAATATCCAGGAGCGACTATTGCCATTCTATGTGCCGATCATCTGATACCTGATGGTGAACAGTTCCGCAACCATCTTCGGGTAGCGATTCTGGCTGCTGAACAACAGGATCAATTGGTAACGTTTGGATTGACTCCGTTATATCCGGAAACGGGATTCGGGTATGTCGAATCCGACGAACCAATTTTGTCCGATAATGGTATTACGGCATATCGTGCAGTTCGATTTGTCGAGAAACCGGATAAAGAGACCGCGGAACGATATGTAGCGCAAGGGAATTTCTTCTGGAACAGCGGGATGTTCATCTGGCGGGCGGAAACGATTATGCAGCAATTCCGGAATCTAATGCCGGCATTATATCAAGGGTTACAAAAAATCCAGGCGGCTATCGGTACCCCGCAAGAGCAGAGTGTGTTGCGAAAAGAATATCGGAAACTCGATAAAATTCCGATTGATAAAGGAATTATGGAGAAAGCTGAACGGGTAGCGGTAGTCAAGAGTAATTTCATTTGGTATGATATCGGTACTTGGTTAACGATGGACCATATTCGGAATAAAGATGATCAGGGGAATATTGTTTTAGGTACCGCGGTAGGTGTCGATACCCAAGATTGTATCCTGGTTTCCGATAAACCGATAATCGCAACGATTGGAGTTAAAGATTTAGTGGTCGTTGTGAGTAAAGATGCGATTCTGATTTGTCCGAAAGGGCGAACACAGGATGTTAAGCAAATCGTTTCTCAGTTGGAATCCAATCCCAAACTCCGCCGGTATATATAGTTGTATAATAATATACTAATCGATAGTTTTACTATTTCGTATTCCAGATACCGTTTATATGATTCCACTTAAAGATGAGCAGAAATGTTTTGCCTGCGGGAAACTGAATCCGATCGGATTGCATTTATCATTCACCCGGTTGACGGAAACCTCGATGCGAACTACATTTACTCCGCAGGAATTCCATCAAGGTTGGGCGGAATATCTGCATGGCGGGATTATTTCGACTATTCTAGATGAAGTTATGGCGCGATTGGTTTATGATATGGGATACCGGGCGATGACCGCGGAATTATCGGTTCGGTTTAAACAAGCGGTTAAAGTTGGCACTCCGCTGGTTGCCGAATCGAAATTGGTCAGCCACAATAAACGACTCCTGATTCTAGAATCGAATTTATTTTCTTCAGATGGTAAAATTCAATACGCTACTGCAACCGCGAAAATGGTTCCGATGCATAAAGTATAGTTGTCAGTCATATCTTTAATTCCATAGACACTCTAGTTATCTCACCGGTAGTTTATCGCTCGTATAAATCATAGTATCCCGATAGTAATACTCGCTCATGCGGATTCGCTCTTAGGCAGATAATTATTCTCCAGCGGAGTTGCACCGAACGAGATCGATCTCGTTCGGTGCAACTCCGGTAAAAGCCGATAGTAAAAGGATAGATTAGTAGAAGGCAAAAACTAGTCGTATGAGAAAGAAAATGATGAAAATAACGATTAAACCAACATGGATTGAAGTTTGGGCATAGTGCTTCTGGGAAGGAATCGGGATATTTCAATTATCCCGATCCGGTTGGGAACGCAAAACTCCTGAGAATAATCTTTTGCCAAATGGAAAAAGATTATGGGAAGTGTTCAATTTCTATACAGTCGGAGGCGCGATTCTATCGAAACTAATTCTTTACCAAATGGAAAAGAATTCAAGGTTAACCTTAAAACCAGACCAATATTATTATCCTTATTAATATATCTCGAAAAAGAAGTATAAAGTGTCTCTATCATATAAGAACATTTAACCACATTAAGTGCAATAGAGAAGCTTGCATTTTATTTTGATTAGTATTATACTTGTATAATAAATTGGAGGGAATTATGCAACGTAAAATAATCGGAATAGCAGTTCTGGTAACTATCGGTGTCTTGGTTTATTTATTTTTCCCCAGTAATTTTATGGACTATTTTTCCAATTCTATTTCTCCAACGAAAGAGCCTACTTCAGCCTTCGTCCAGCGGACGACTCAGCCTGCAGTAACGCAACCGTCTCCGAATACACCAGCTCCACAACCCGCACAACTTCCGGCAAATCCAGCGCCACAACCTCCGCCAAAAGGTGGACATCCGGTATCGGAATATATAAAAATCCGGCATATGGCAGAAGAGAATCATGTTCGCATACTCCGATTCGATGAAGCAAATATCGGAGATGCAACCATGCAAGTAGAATCCGGAGATAAAAACAATATTTTCGATTTTATGGATGCTATCGAACGCGGGATTAATCTGCGGGATATGGAAAATAAGTCGAAAGGATATCGAATCATGTACGACCGCGATGGCAGACAGATTGTACAGGCGGTACTCTGGATTCGGTATATTCCCCGATTCGAGACGAATCCTTAACCGTAGCAAAATAGCTAACAATAAATTCGGGTTACACCATCTATCCGCATCCTAAACTTTATGGCCCTTGATGCCATAAATCCCCTTTACTGATTATCCCATTGGTTGGATCATAATTGTATGGCTTCAGGTTCTCAGATTGGAATGGATTATAATGCACCTGCGATAAATCGATGTCAGTAATCTGGTCAGGGCCATCACTTGCCAGCATCCATTCTGACCCGGTAGGCGGAGTATAATATCGATAAAAAGTAGGTGTGGTTTCATGATATGGATCAAGAGGGATGTAGGAGATATATGCAACCGGCGTGGTTAAAACAAAAGGAAACTGCTGAACCATAGGATACCGGTTATGATCAATATAATAAGCTTCCAATCCCGTACGCATCATCATGAATTCGGTTCGACTGAAATTGAGTTTGTCTTCGGGAGATAACTGTTTTAAATAATTCCAACTCGAAAGTGTCGGTTCCAGTACAATCAACGCATCGACCGCGGCTACCCGTATATCCGAAGCTGTATCCTGTAACGCGGTTAATAGAAACGGTTTTATTCTGGCAGATTTAAATTGCCGAAACGACGATATCACCGTTTCGCGAATATCCGGATTCGGATCATGCAACCACTTTGCCAGTATTTCTACTGCTTTTGGATTCGATGATGAACTTAATCCTTGTATCACCGATATTCGAATCGAATTAAATTCAGAACCAAGTAACTGCTGCATAGGTGCAATGGAATCCGGATCCCCGATTTCACAAAGGGCGGTTATTGCGGTATCTTTCAGATCTTTATTGGTCGAATTCAAAAAGGGTAACAGGCTCATTGCAGATTCGGTCGCGCGGTAGGTACCCAGAATACGAATCACCGCCAGTTGTTCTTTCGGGTTATTATCTTTAATCATACCAAGCAGTCGCTTAATAATTTGCGTACGATTAGGATTATTATTATCGAATCGTTCCAGGGATTTAATCGCTTCAATGCGAATAGCAATTTCGGGATCAGATAATGTCGAAGTTAGGCTATATATAACTAAACTACGATTGGGTTCTTTGATATACTGGTTACTAACCGCTTGTATCATTGCGATACGAACTGTTGGAATAGAATCAGTGGCAAGAACCTCTAATAATTCCGGCATAGGTCCAATAAATCTAGTCGAATTAGAGATAATATTTCTAAATACCTGGATCGTAGCGATACGAATCTCCGGTTCCGGAGCATACAATAGGGCTAAATAATCCTGATATTCGTTGGGGAAAGCCAGCCTATCGGGGAAAATGGATAATGCTTCGATAGCATGAATTCGAATACTGGTATCTGAACTTGTTACTGCTAGGTCGAGAAAATATTCCGGTATGCCCTGGATCCGTTCTTTTCTATTTTTCTCGACCAGCGCATAACTAGCGGCATCGCGTACATCTTTGCTGGTATCATAGAGAATCATATTATATAATTTCTCTTTTGGAAGGGAGCAGAGTAATTTCTGATCTGCGAGATAGCGGGTATATTCCGGAAATGAACTACTCTGAAAGGTAAGAAACGTCGAATCGTCAGTATACGAGATGAGCCACGTTCCGCCATTCGGTTCATCAGGAATCTTTCTTAAATAGGCAATCGGAGTAGTTAGTTGCACCAGGGTTTTCGGATAAGCATTGAAATCAACATAATAACTCGCGAATCCGGTTACCATGTTCCGTAACGCACTTAACGCGTTTTGCCGTTTCATATCAGAGGTTGCGGTGTTATTCGAACCTCGAATTTGATTTGCAGACCAGATAATAGAAGTAGATAGACTTACCATTAACATGATATATACTAGGTTAAGTAATTTATTTCGAGACATAAAAAAATCCCCTTTATAAAATGATATACCTACTTCAAAATAATCAGGATAAACGGATTAAGCCGATGGGGCTAAAGCTGTTTCTAGTTCGTAGAGTAGGGTATCAAGTTCTTCACTGATTGATAGAGAATAGAAATCAGTATAAGGACTCGCATAAAACGGACTTCCCCACAGAGGACCACAGTTATGGAGAACACCCAGTTGCATTAAGTCGGTTACTGCCGGTTCGATTTCTTCCGGGCATTTCCCCAGATTATGGGCAAGGTCTTCAACGGTTTCGCAGGAGCTACGATGATGGTAGAAATGGTCGACAATAAGCCGTTCAACCGGAGATTGTTTAATCTTATCCAAAAAATTCTTCCGTTTTAAAGGGTAGTACATATAACTTCACCTCCTGATTTCAAGAGCGAAGTATGACCTACTACACGTTAATGCGAAACACTTAGCGTTTTGTTCCCAGTATCAATTAACGTTTCCCCTCAAATCCCGAATAAAAACGGTTGAATCTATTTAATCTTAGTTTACTCCTTTCACCCGTATTTGTCAAGTAAAAAACGAGATTATTTTTGATATTGTTGGACCGTGTATTTTCGGATAGCAGCCGTAAATGTTTCCAGCGTTTTCCGGGCGGTATCCGCCCATGAAAAAAGCTTGGAGCGGATGATCGCTTTTTCTGCAAGGTGATTTGCTAAGTCACGATCAGTTAAGATGCGGCTCATTGCAGAAGCGATCCTCTTACTATCTTCGGGAGCGGTTAGAATCCCGGCATAAGATACCAATTCCGGCATCGAAGAGGTATCCGAAGTGACTACCGGGGTTCCGCAAGCGAGTGCGTCGATTACCGGTAAACCGAATCCTTCATAGAGTGAAGGATAAACGAAAACCGCGGCTGCATTATAGAAATAAACCAAATCCGATTCCGGGATATAGTCGGTAAAAACAACATGATTCTCTAAATTTAGTTTGGTAACCAGATTAAACAGCGATTGATATTGCCAACCTTTTTTACCTACCAGAACCAGTTTATATTGATTTTGCACCTCGCCGGGTAACTGATGATACGCTTGAATCAACCCGGCAATATTCTTTCTTGGTTCCAGTGTTCCAACGAATAGAATGAATGGATAATCAATGTGATATGAATCTGCAAGGTATTTTTGTGCAGCATCTCGCGGCATCGGATGATATTGACTACTCGGTGCGAGATGGATAACCGTTATTTTCCGTTCCGGAACTTTATAAATCCGCATTAAATCCTGTTTGATGGCTGCAGAATCAACGATAATCGCAGTAGCTAATTCCATAGATTTTGGGACCAACCGCGGGAGCAGGAACCGATTCTTGGAATCAGTCAACTGCGGGTAGAAATGGAATGCTAAATCGTGAACGGTGTTGACCGTCGCGCAAGGTATGCGAAAAGGGATTACCCCGAATGGTGAATGAAATAAATCGATTTGATGATGTTTAATCAATCGGGGAAGCTGGAATTGCAGCCAGAGATTACCGGGCAATCCGCGTTGGATTATGGGTATAAATCGAGCTTCATTATTCGGCGCGGTATATACAAACGGGCGACTCGAACAGAGGTAATACTGATGTTCATCTTCTATTTGAGCGAATTCATCCAACAGATATTTGAGGTAATATCCGGTACCGGTAGGTTGTTTGGTTAAAGCTCGAACATCAATTGCAATTCGCATAGATATATAAACTTATAAATCAAGCTAAATCGGATGCAAACCTTAATTCACATTTTGAGTATGGTCCAAAGCATTTTTCCAATCGATATACGTGATCACAACCAGACATGATAACGCGATAATCGAAATCAGCATACCGATGCTAAATAATAATGGGCGATAGACAAATAAAACCTGATTATACCCCGGCTTGAGTAAGAGCCCGCGAAGAATATAATTTGTTTGATAAATCGGCTGCTCTTTCCCATTTACTATTGCTTTCCAACCGGGATAATAAATATCGCTCAGTACCAAGAACGAACTGGTTTTTGATACCGTATCCAATTTTACCTGCATTTCATCTACTTGCACAATATCGACTCGAGCAGTGGTATCAGGCTGGTTTCCGTTGAACGCCAGCGGAGTTTCGATTAGTGCCGTTTCTTTCGGATCAAAAATGGTTCTATCAGGTAACCGAGAGGTTTGTATTGCGGTATATATTTGTTCCGGTTGAAGGGTTAACACTTTCGAAACCAGCCATGCTCTTGGCATCAACCGGAGATTTTCTAATACCGCGGTTTGTCCGAGTTGTTCTACCGGTTTCCAATAAGCGGTATCGGCAAGGGTAGTGGTTAATTTCAGGTTTGTTATGGGATAAGATATTCCGGTGCTTGCATCGTTCAAACTTAGCTTATGGATAGCAATCGTTGCGTTTGGTTCAGCAGCCGGGGCTATCCATTCAACCCGGATTTGACTAACCGGTACTCGATTCGAAAATGGGATAATCGCTAAATAATGATGACCGAGATAACTGGTTCCTTTACCATCATCTACCGGGAAACTGCCAAACACCGGAGCCGGTTGATGTTTTATCCTTGATTTTACATCGGGTCGTTCATAAGCCCATTCTGCGGTATGTTTTCCGGCGAGAATAGGGTAGGTTAATGTTTCCCCGGTTAGAGTAGAAATAATAACCCGCATAACTTCGGTGTTATTGGTAATCCCTGATGAGTAACTTAACCAGGTCACTAAACCAAGTTCGGTAGCATTAATCGTTCCGGGAGCAAAATCCGCTTCTGCGTTTCGATTATTAAAATCCATATTTAGTGCGAAATCTTCTTTCAACCATCGGATATTATCTTGAACATAATCCGCCTGAGAAACTGTATGACTTTTCGGAGGGAGCATACGTATCGGAATGAATAAATATCGAGTAGCCATGAGATCTAATGCCAGATTATCGTTATCGAACGCTCGATTTTCAACGCCTCCATAAGGATACATCAGCAATAAATTACTTTCCCGCGTTAACATTAATGGATTATATCCACCGACACTCGGGATTTTCCATAATTTCGACAAATTCGGCGGAAGTTCGTCAAAAACACCTAAACCACCGCGACCGGATAATATCCGCTGTCGCGATTGCAATACCGTTGTTTTATATTTATCGAAATTCGAATTGAGTATTAAATCCGAGGCTGATGGAGAATAATATTTCCATTCGCAGAACCAGCCAAACGAGCCTAAATCGATAATTAATAAGATGACAACTAATATCGGTAGTATCTTATTTCGTATCTTAGGTTTAAACATTATTAAGCTTAGTAACGCGATACTGTTAATCAATGTTAAAATAAGCGGAACGGCAATAGTCAGGTTTTTCCAGGGTAGATAGGATAAATCTGGAAGCGCAATCTGGCCTTCGGAGTTGAGTTTCATTTTATGCTGGAATAGATTTATTCCAATCAAACAACATAAGACTAAACTTGCAATGAATACCACACTCAAGAATAATTTCAGTTTATCCTGTTTATGTTCCAGGATTTGAAGTGCAGCAATACCGAACCCGGCTAAAATACTGATACTTAATGAGAACTCCAGAAAATGCCGCGATGGTGCCCGGAATAAATTGTATCCCGGGATATGGAACATGAGTTTCGCTAGCGGAGTTACATTGCCTAACACCAGAAGAAGAGAAATAACGGTGACGAATCCGAAAAAAACCTGTTCTTTTTTTAGCGATCGTTGCCATAAACCGTATACGACCAGCATCAACGATAATATTCCAATATATCCGGAAGATTCCGTTAATCCCGTGCCATAATAAGTTGGGATACCATACCCGGTATCGGGGATACCGCCGAATATAAACGGATATAGTAAAGTCAGTAACGTCTTTTGTTTAATTGAATAAGCGACAAACCCGGTATAATTCAATTTTTCACGGAGGCTAACTTTAGTTAATTCTAATGCTGGTAATAGCTGAATTGCAATTAATCCGATACCAATAATCAATGCACTTACCGTAATCAGGTAATACTGTTTTTTACCTACGGGTGCATGCCAACCGGTGAATAGAACAAAAGCTCCCGCAAGGCCGATTGAATAGACAAACATCTGTGGATGGCCGGCTAAATAACTACATGCGATAGTAACACAGCAACCGGTAAACCAGCCGGCATGGAATTTCAGTTTCAATTTCTCTAAACAGAGTATTATTCCGGGAAGCCAGGCAGCGGCATGCACCATATTGGTATGTCCCAGATGCGACATTAAAAATCCACTCATTCCGTAGATTATCCCTGATATCAATCCGGCAGTTCGCGATTTGGTTAAAGTAGATACCAATGCAAAGGCTAAACTACTGGCGATTACATAAGCCGAAATAGCAAATATATTCCAGGAATGTGGGATTAAATATAATATAACGGCAAGTGGATACCAACTCATATTCTGGGGGTCTGCCGCGATGGGGAATCCACCATAAATCATGGCGGTCCATAAAGTTCGGGAAGAATAATATGCCGGAATGGACTGTACCATTCCATCGCCTGGCGCTAAAAGCTTCCCGGTGAAGATAATGGGTGAGAAAAAGAGAATATAGAGCGTTATATAGAATAGAATTGCCAGAAGAATGAAATAGCGGTCGATAATTCGCTGAATCGATTGCATAGCATTGTTCAGAGACTATTGGATGTTTTGTTCAATGAAATCGCGGTATCCTTGTTCCACGTTCTGCCAAGCGAACTGCTGCCGGATATATTCTCGACCTTGAAGACCGAGTTGCGTTCGTTCCTTATCATGAGATAGGAGAAAATCGAGAGTAGCCGCGAATTCGTCATATGATTGATAATATAATCCACCGTTGCTTCGCTGACAATGCCCTTTCAGTACCGCACAATTCCCATTGACTAATACTGCTTTTCCGACACTCCATGCTTCCAACAAGGCCATACATAAACTCTCATAATTTGAGGGCATGATAAATAATTGCGATGCGGCGATAGCATCAAGTTTATCCTGGTCATTGAGATACCCAAGATGAATAATCTGTTTATCTTTCGGTATTTTCATTACACTTTTACCCAGCAGAACCAGGTTTAATTCTTTTTTTGATTGATACCGCACATAATGCTGGAAATATTGGAATAACCGGTCGCTGCCTTTATTCGGATCGATACGCCCGACATAAATCAGATAATCGCCATTAATTCGGTATTGCTTTTTAAAATGTTCCGGATTAAGCTGTGCTGGAATATCGATTCCTATTCCTAATACAGCATTAGGTATCGATTTATTCCCAGCAACCTGTTCAATCAATTGTTTCTCTTCCGGGCTAAGATAGATAATCCCTTTCGGTAGATTCAAGAGTTTTTTTGATATCTTCAGATAAATCGCTTGGTCATGTTCTGCAGTCGGAATCAGAATACTTTTTTCTGGTATCGTAGCAATGCCATGATAGCTGAGATAATAACGGTAACAATAAAAGATAACGAGATCATATTTATCTTGATACTGGTTCAAAAACTCGATTAATTTCGGAGAATAAGGGCCTTCAGATATAAGCCACTGCAATTCCGCTTTTGCAGAGTTTGATTCCGGATGCCGAAATACTTTTCTCGATTGCCAGGCGAAATCATAGGTATTTCGTTCTTTATCAACCGGGAATCGCCGGAGTTTAACACCATTAACCTGCTGTTCCCCGGCAGGAAACTCATTGCGCCAAGAGATATAATCTTTCGCACAGGTGGTTAAGACTTCTACCGTATGATATTTCGCCAGTCGTTCAGCAATCCAGCGGCAGTGTAGTTCAGATCCTCCGCTGAGTTCTACTCCATATCGATGTATGACGAACGCAATTTTCATAAGTGCATTATACCATTATGCGATTGATTTACTTAATCCAGGTATGAAATAAAATATTATTTCGGTGGTTTCGTAGCGCTATAACTGGTTACAATAACCGAATCACAAGCGACCGCTATTTGTCGTGTATCGATATTATTCGGGATAACATCTTTCGGCGCTACATAATGCTGATATTCCAAATTCAGAATATTAGCCGTTGAATTCAGTGCTGCTGCCGGTATTAACGTTGTAATTTCCTGCCAATCCCAACTATTGATAATGGGATTCGATTGAAGATATTTATCATTAATTGAGATTTTAATATGCTGTTCCGGAGCATTGTCGTATACGAATGGCAATAACCGTAAGCGTAATAAATAATCTTGATTGGGTAGCAATGGCAGATAGAGTTTTGAAATCGGTCCTTGTGACCAGACAAATGAAGTCTTTTTATCACCACTGAATTCATTTGAATACCAACCATATACGAGATAAGGTTGCGCATCGAGGGTGCCAACATCAAGCGCTAAATGATCAACTGCTTGTAAAGGATGCGCCCATTGTATAAACGCTATTCCAGCGCCAATCCGGCGATAATCCCAGAGTGTAGCGCCACCGGATTTCTGCCAGGGATTCCAGGTTCGGCTAACGATAACACTCAACACCGCATTTTTCGTTTCATCCGGACTGATTGAAATCGATTCGGGAACCATATAGGTATGTTCCGACCAGCCAGACTGGGTTACTGCAATGGTATCGAGTAGTTCTCGGTTGAGGTATATCTGCAACTTTACCGGATTCTGGGTCATATCAGGATGGTAAACCAGTATTGGTAACGTAAATGAACGGCTGCGAATGACTATCGGTTTATATGCCACCCGGTTCGTCCATCGGAATGTATATCCGGAATTCGATTCACTCTTATACATTCCAGCAGAATCATCCAGCCATTTTTTCATATCGTTTGGCGCAATAAGGTTATATCCATAGGCACAGAAGAGAAATAGAAAGAATATTACAATCCCTTGTTTCGGGATCCGGAATCTGCTCTCCGCTTCTTTTATTCCCGGATAAGTAATGAGCAATGCTATCGGTAGCCAGAATAGATACTGCATTTCGATTTGGACTAACGCATGCTGGGTTAATAAAGCGATGAGAAAAGCGGTTATGCCGGTTAGTAATCCGAGCGGTACCAGCCCGGCCTGCTGGATGGATTTCCAGCCGGATTTGTAGATGAGATAGAGTAGCCAGAAAAATAATGCTAATCCGAGTAAACCAAGTTCGGAGAGAAGTTCTAAATAATAATTATGGGCATGCGAGATTCTAAAGAACGTAGTCACTTGTTTCTGTTTAAAATATTCCAGCCAGTATGGATAACTCCCGATCCCGATACCGATCCCGATACCGACAATATAGAGTGGGAGTGAGAGTGAGAGTGAGAATGGGAGTGAGAGTGAGAGTGAGAGTGAGAGTGAGAGGAAAATTGGCTGGGGGTGATGGATTCGAACCATCGGATGCCGGTTCCAAAGACCGGTGCCTTACCGCTTGGCTA
>JBHGBB010000078.1:0-15078 GCA_041946755.1 bacterium
AATTTAAAATGCTAAATGCTAAATGCTAAATTTAAAATGAATTCGGTTTCGTGTCTTAGTGGCATATTTTGGTTATGTAAGAAAAGATACCCGGATTTCGGAAGAGGCGAGTGTCTCTATCTTCTTAGGAATAAATAGACAGTTACATAGAGTAGGGGCGAAATTCTCCTAATTTCGGAATTCGGAATTCGGATTTCGGAATTAACTCCGCAATCTGCAATCCGCAATCTACAATTAAGGGCGAGGAAACCTCGCCCCTACTTACGAACAACTCCCCGGGATTTTAACTTGAATCGATATAGCCGCTATCCGGTTCATGGATAGTAATGATATAATCAAGATATCGATTCGACTCCGGAAAGGAAAAGGTTATGGATAAACCGCAAAAAAGCGACCTTAAACTACAGCAGCTAGATAAATACCGATGGAAAATCCCGAATGAATTATGTCCCGGCATGCGAGTTCCGGGCATCATTTATGCCGATGAGAAGTTGATGGCTGCAATGCAGGTTGACCAGGCTCCGGTCCAGGTAGCGAATGTCGCGCATCTCCCGGGAATCGTTCAAGCCTCATATGCGATGCCGGATATCCATTGGGGATATGGGTTTCCGATTGGTGGAGTCGCGGCAACAAATCTGACTCAAGGGGTAATCTCACCCGGTGGAGTTGGATACGATATCTCTTGTGGAGTCAGATTGATGCGAACCAATCTCCATTATCCCGATATCCAGCCGAAACTAACGATGCTGGTTGAAGCGCTATTCAATCAAGTCCCATGCGGGGTAGGTAGTTCCGGGAACCTTAAATTAAGTCCGCAAGATATGGACTCGATATTCAAAAAAGGAGTTAGATGGGCAGTCGACCATGGATTCGGATATCCGGAAGATATCGAGGTGATTGAAGATAAAGGATGTATCGCTACCACTGATATCGGAGAAGTAAGTAAACAAGCTCGCGACCGAGGGAAAGACCAACTCGGTACGTTAGGTTCCGGGAACCATTTTCTTGAAGTTCAGGTGGTAGACGAGATATATGACGAAACTGCAGCAGCCGCGTTCGGGCTTGAACTCGGTATGGTAACGATCATGCTGCATTCCGGGTCGCGAGGGTTAGGACATCAGGTATGTACCGATTTTTTGGTGGTGATGCGGAATGCGGCGAAACAATATCAAATCTCGTTACCGGATGGCCAGCTGGCATGCGCGCCAATATCGTCTCCTGAAGGCCAGCGGTATTTAGCAGCGATGGCAGCGGCCGCTAATTTCGGGATGACTAACCGGGAGGTATTAACGCATCTGGTGCGCGAGACTTTCCAGCGGATATTCAATCTCGGGCCGCGCGATCTTGGGATAGACCTGATTTATGATTTATGCCATAACATTGCCAAAATGGAACAGCATACGATCGATGGGAAACAGCAAACGGTATGCGTCCATCGGAAAGGAGCGACTCGCGCGTTTCCAGCCGGGCATCCGAGTATCCCGAATAAATATGCCGGGATCGGTCAGCCGGTGCTGGTTCCCGGAGATATGGGCCGTGCATCGTATGTGCTGGTAGGGTTGCCGAAAGCGATGGAAGAAACCTTCGGAAGCACCTGCCATGGTGCCGGAAGAGCGATGAGCCGGGAAGCAGCGAAAAAGTTTGTTGCCGGCCGCCATCTGCAACAGGAGTTGGAAGAGAAAGGGGTAACGGTCCGGTCAGTAGGTAGATGGACTCTGGCAGAAGAGGTTTCAGAAGCGTATAAAGATGTCGGGCAGGTGGTAGAAGTGGTACATCAGGCGGGATTGAGTAAGAAAGTCGCGAAATTAAAACCTATTGGTGTTGTTAAAGGATAAAACCTTTTACCGCAGAGACGCAAAGATTTGCAAAGCTCGCAGAGAAGTTGTTAGTTGTTGGTTGTTCGTTGTTAGACTAAAAACTAAAAACTGATAACTAACAACTTGAAATGCTATTTGGATTTACCACTCAACCTTAGGTTGAGTGGCATTTGGCAGATATGCCAGCAGCTGCCGCAACCAAGTTTTGCGATGGTAGCTCGGACATGGTTCGCCTGGTTGCTATTCCAAACTTCGATCGGATTCTTCTTCTTGATATTTCCCATCTCTTTCCAAAATACCGGGCAGGGGAAAATGCTGCCGTAAGGGTCGAGATATACCGCTATCCGACCGGCATAACATTCCGGTACCTGAATTCTCCCGGATTTTAAATATTCCGGTATCTGAGTATAGAACTCGGTTTCTTCAGGTGCGATTCTATGCCGGGCTTGTAAATCCGGGATTATCTGATGCAATTGAGTAGCGACTATTTCGATTTTCTGGTCGGTCCAATTCGATAACGATTTCAGTTCCGGATTCGAATAATAATCTCCCGGATGGATCGGATTGAATTGAACGAAACTATCGTATTGTTTCGCCAGTTGGTAAACCGATTCCAATTCAGTATGGTTTAAGGTAGTAATAACCATCGAGAAATAGAATGGAATCGAATATTTAATTGCTGCCGCGATCAGTTCTATTGCGGTCTGATATGCGTTCGGGAGTCCGCGTAATAGGTTATGGGTCGATTCCGTACCATCAATCGATATCTGGAGATAGAGATTATCCCGGTTCGCTAATTCCGGCAGTAAGGGATTGATAGTCGACATGGGTACTGTCGCATTGGTAGCGATAGTGACTACTACCGAATTCGGGATGAGTTGGATTAAATCAACTAATTCCGGGTAGATAAACGGTTCCCCACCGCTAATACTCACATGCCGCAATTCTTTTAGCCACGGGTCTTGAAACAAAGCCCGATATTCCGGAATCGAGATTTCATCCGATTTCCGCTGCTGAGTTTCAGGATTATGCTGCCAGATATTGCAAATCCGGCATCGGGCGTTGCATAAATATGACGGCAGCAGATTTAAGTATTGCGGTAATGGCGCCAGGTTCTTTTTAAAGAGATTTAATATAGAATTCATTTTAAATTTAGCATTTAGCATTCAATCCGCCTGAGGCGGATTAAATTTGCAATGCTAAATATGCAATTTTAAATACCGCAGTTCGGTGGTGAATTGCCCAATATTAGAATAATATAGTAAGATAATCTTCAATGAGGTGTCAAACAATGGCGAGCGGTTCGAGGCGATGTAAAGTTCGAATCTGCATCCTCTGTTTATGCTTGGTTATATTTAGTATAAGTAAACAAATCGGTGAACTAAAATCATTATGGATTTTAAACAAGTACTCGCATTGATTATAGCCGATTTTGAAAAAGCGCAGGTCCGATATGCCGTTATGGGAGGGTTTGCTCTCGGTGCATTGGGAATCATCCGGTCGACAGCAGATTTAGATTTCTTAGTACATCAGGAAGATCTACCGAAAATCAAACCGGTGTTACTTAACTATGGATATCAATGCCGGCATCAATCGGAAAATGTTTCGCAATATATCTCGGACTTAGCTATTTTTGGTGAAATAGATTTTATTCATGCCATTCGGGATAGAGCGATCGGGATGTTAAGTCGTGCTAACGAAATCTCGGTGTTTGATGGAACAATTAAACTAAAAGTACTTATTCCTGAAGATATAATCGGGCTGAAATTACAAGCGATAGTAAACGATCCCAAGCGGGAACCGCAAGATATGGCTGACATCGACCAGCTTATAATTCAGTTTAAAGATAAGCTCAATTGGGATTTAATTGCCGAATATTTTACTCTCTTTAACCGGATGGCTTTGTATCAAGAGCTTAGAACCAAATATGAATTACCTTAGTGACCGGGAAAAACAGGAATTATTGAGATTATCGCGATCCGCATCGGTTCGGGAAGATTTCCGGAAATTGCGAGAATATCGGCGAGAACGGAATCGGTCTCGAAAAGAGTATACGCTTGACCAATATCTAGACTTTATAAATATGATGAACTCGTTAGCCAACCATGCCCGGAAACCATTTCGGGAAATAAAAGGGGACAAATTTATATTATAATAATATAACTACATAGGGCAGTATCAACCACAAAACTATCAAGATACCAGCTCAAGGCCAGCAGTTATTTATGGAGGAAGTATGATAACTTATGATGATTTCATGAAACTCGATATTCGGACCGGGAAAGTCGTATCCGCAGAGAAAGTCGAGAATGCCGATAAATTATTAATGTTGAAAATCGATCTGGGTACCGAAATCCGGCAAGTCGTTGCCGGGATCGCGCTCCAATATACCCCGGAACAGTTGGTCGGTCGAGATATGGTGATATTAGCCAATCTGGAACCGCGGATGATTCGGGGAGTCGAATCGAACGGCATGATACTCGCCGCATCGGTTGAAGGAGCTCCGGTAATCCTAACTCCGGAAAAGCCGGTGCCCCCGGGTACCATCGTTAAATAAGTTGCACTACTAACCCTTAATTGTTAAAGGAGGCTAAGGTTATGCAGTTAAAAAGGTATGTTCTCTTACTTCTAGTTTTAGCCATAGCAGGTACGATTGCGATAAGCGCAGAACCGCCGGAACCGAAACCGTTTATGGAAGTGTTAAACGGGTCGCAAGCTCTCTATATGCAGTGGACTGAAGAGCAGTTCGCGAATTTCCTGGATAATAGCGAGTTCGCTACCCTTACCGATTCTACCAAAATGGAACTGGAAAATATCTGGATTGAACAGTTAAAAAAACCGATGACCGCCAAATATTACAACGCGATAAATTGTTTAGCAACGATAAAAAGTAAAAAAGCGGTGCAGCCGTTATTAGTCATCGCTACCGACCGAAAAGATAAAGATAACCGAGACCGATGGATGGCAGTTCGGGCGCTGGGTATAATCGGTGATATTTCGGTGGTACCGGAACTCATCCCGCTACTTTACCATTATAATAGTAATACCCGATTCTGGGCGCAAATCTCGTTATGCCGGTTAACCGGAGTAAACTATGGTGTCGATTGGCAGCAGTGGGCAGTATGGTGGAATAAAAACAAACCGGAATCGATGCCGGTATTTGCCTATGTAACTCCGGTAGTCTGGACTACCAAACCGGAATGGGCTGATTGGACTGACCCGAAAAAACAAATTGAAAGCGACCGGGAATTGATTGAGAAACTAAAAGAAAAAATGAAGAAACCGGATACTGCTAAATAATAATGAATAGCGCGTTTAAGAAATATCGATATACCGAAAAAGTTATTTTTAGTATTGTTATAATCTGTTTCCTGTTATTATTCATAACCTATTCGCCGGGGTGGGCGGAATCGAAAGATAAAAAGGTATCGATCCGATATCTCACCTTCGAAACTTCATACCAGCAAATTCTAGGCTTAAAAAAAATCATTGCCGAATTCGAACGATTGCATCCCAATATCCATGTACAGCTGGAACCGAATTCGGAAGCGTCCCGTATCTTCTTAACCGATATGGCGGCTGGAACGCCACCGGATGTGATGTATGTTACGAACGAGTTTGTCGCCCAGCTGGTAGCGAAGCAAGGATTGCTGGATTTGAATCCATTAGTCGCCCGGGATTCGGTCGATTTCTCGATGTTCTTCTCCGAGGTAACAACTGCATTAACGATCGATACCCATCTCTATGCATATCCGATCCATTTTTCGACTAATGCATTGTTTTATAATCGGAAGTTGTTTGATAAAGCCGGGATCCCATATCCGGATGAAACCTGGACCTGGGATAAATATAAACAGGTAGCGTTGCAGATGACGAAAGATTTAAATGGCGATGGTAAAACCGACCAATTCGGAACCTTGATTCCTGATTTCAGATTATTAATCCCCTCGTTCGGCGGGAGTATCTTTAATGCTGATGCAACCAAATGTACCATCGATTCACCGGAATCAATCGCCGCGGTATCCTGGGCGATGAGTATGTATGGGAAAGCTACACCAACCACCCAACAGACTCAGGATACCAATGAAATGCAGTTGTTCGAAAACGACCGGATAGCGTTCTTCATGGGTAGAACCTGGCAACTCGCCCGGCTATCTGCAACCATGAAAGATTTAAACAGCTGGGATATCGCGCCGACTCCGAAAGGGAAAATCCGGTATTCGGTATTAGCGGTAGGTGGAAATTGTATTGCCCGGGAAAGTAAACATCCAAACGAGACCTGGGAATTCGTCAAGTTCTATTCCAGCGCTGCCGGACAACGATTGTTAGGCCAGCAGAAAAACTGTGTACCGGCAACGAAAGAAGTTGCGTTCGATCCCAACTATTTCATGAGTCCGCCGCCGAAATCGATTAAAGTGTTCACCGATGCGGTAGCATATTCAACGATCGATATTCGGGATACCCCATGGAAAATCGAGTTCGGTACCCGTATCTGGGATCAGGTGAATGAAAGTATCCGCACCCGCCGGGTTACTCCGGAACAGGGAATTAAACAGATCGAATCGCTGACCAGTAAATTTCTCGATGAATATCGAGCGAAACCGAAACCGGTTTATACCAACCGCCGGGTCATCGTCGAGAAAGTGAAACAAGCGATCCCATATCTTATTGTATTCGTAATCGTGTTATTTGTTGCAGTACTTATCGCGCGAAAAAAGTATCCTTGGCTGGAAGGATATCTCTATATTTCGCCATGGATAATCGGATTTATCGTTTTTACTCTCGCGCCGGTAATCGCGTCGTTCCTGCTGAGTTTCGCTGAATATGATATTATCACCGCACCCCGCTGGGTCGGATTCCTGAATTTTAAAAAACTGTTTGCCGATGCGTTATTCCGGAAATCGTTGATTAACACCATTTATTATAGTGCGGTAACGGTTCCGCTCGGTATCGTATTCTCGTTATTACTCGCGATGCTGGTAAACGTAAAAATCCGGGGCAGTTATACGTTCCGGGTAATCTATTATCTGCCGGCAGTAACTTCCGGCGTTGCGATAAGTCTCTTATGGCGATGGCTGTTTAATCCCGATATCGGGTTAATCAACTATTTCTTGAACTGGTTTGGTATCGGCCCGATCGGTTGGCTCACTTCAACCACCTGGGCATTACCGGCAGTGATGATTATGTCGGTCTGGGGAAGTTTAGGAGGCCCAATGCTGATTTATCTAGCCGGATTGCAAGGGATCCCCGACCAGCTCTATGAAGCCGCAGATTTAGATGGCGCGAATGCCTGGCATCGGTTCCGGCATGTAACCATTCCGATGCTAAGTCCGGCGATTTTTTTTAATCTGATTATGGCAATTATCGGGTCGTTCCAGGTATTCACTACCGTATATGTTATGACTGCTAGCGGAGTTTCGATCGAACCCGGTGGCCCGGCGAATTCAACGCTAGTATATGTGCTCTACTTATACCGGAACGCATTTCGCTATTTAGTTATGGGACAAGCCTGCGCGATGGCATGGTTCCTGTTCCTAATCATATTGGTATTAACGTTATTAAACTTTAAACTCGCTCAACGCTGGGTACATTACGAGCAATCATAAAAATCGTAGACCGTAGACCGTAGACTGTAGACCGGATTTCCCTGTCTACTGTCTACTGACTACTAACTACTTTTTGATTATGGGTTGGACTGAAAGTAAAGAACGAAGAAAAAAAGTTGCGCATCTCGTTGTATTCATTCTGTTGTCGTTCGGTGCGATATTATATCTACTGCCGTTCTATTGGATGTTGCGCACCTCGTTTATGGAATATGCGCAGTTGAGTAAACTGCCGATGGTTTGGATACCGAGTCCGTTACAACCGGAAAATTTCAGTCGGGCGTTATCGATGATGGATTTTCCAACCCTCTTAAAAAATACGTTAACGATAACCATTTTATCTATCCTCGGTCAGGTAATCTCCTGTTCCCTGGTAGCGTTCGGCTTCTCGCGGTTGCGGTTCCCCGGCAGAGAATTTTTATTCTTCCTCGTATTAAGTACCATGATGTTACCGGCGATGGTAACCGAAATCCCGCGGTTTATTCTATTCCAGCAACTCGGGTGGGTAGATACCTTTTATCCCTTAGTTATCCCGGCATGGTTCGGTGGCAGTGCGTTTTTTATTTTCTTACTCCGCCAGTTTTTCCGATCGGTTCCTATCGATTTAGATGAAGCGGCACGTATCGATGGCTGCGGGTCGTTCCGTATCTATTCAACGATCATCATGCCATTATCCAAACCAGTCTTGGCAACCGTGCTTATTTTCAGTTTCATCTGGAGTTGGAACGATTTCTGGGGTCCTTTGGTATATCTGCGGAGTGCAGAAAAGAAAACATTAGCGCTGGGTTTACAGGTGTTCCAGGGATTATACCAGACCGAATATCATCATCTCATGGCAGCTTCGTTAGTCGTCCTACTTCCGGTCTTAATTATCTTTATCGTTGCCCAACGATATTTTATTAAAGGGATCGTTATGACCGGGCTGAAAGGCTAAACAGTTTCTCGCAATGACCGTAAAGCAAATGCATAGGATTTCTTCACGAACTTGGTGTTTGATTTTCTTGGCGTTCTTGGCGAGGAATAATTGATATGGATAAACAAATCAAACAGGTGGTATTAACCCTAGATGGTAAAATAGAAATTCAAAATACTGAAATCCCGAAACTAGCAGCGAATGCGATTTTAGTCAAACCGGAATATGGAGTCATCAGTGCAGGGACTGAAACCATGTTAATTCGGGCCGCACGGGAGAGAAAGATCAAAGCACCGATTGCGTTAGGATATAGTGAAGCAGGGATAGTGGTCGAAGCAGGGAACGAGATTAAATCGGTTAAACCCGGAGACCGGGTCGCATGTTATGGTGCGCCGTATGTCCATCATGCGGAATTGATCTCAATGTCGAAACATTTATTCTGTCCGATACCGGAACAGGTTACCACACGCGATGCTGCGTTTGTTGCATTAGGTACCATCGCGATTCATGGCGTTCGCCAATCAGACCTACGGTTCGGTGAATCGGCGTTAGTGGTTGGATTAGGATTAATCGGTCAGATGGTTGCTCAAGTCTGTGTTGCCGCCGGTATAAAAACGATTGTTGCCGATTTGAATCCGCAACGACTGCAGTTAGCCAAACAACTGGGTGCAGAGTATACGGTAAATCCGGAGGATAAAGATTATCTCGATCGGATTAAAGAGTATACTGATGGGCAAGGTGTTGATGTTGTGTTTCTTTGTTTAGCGACAACCGCAACAAAACCGATGGATCAGGCGTTTGATGCGGTACGGTTCCGGGGTAAAGTCGTGATAATCGGAGTACTACCGCTAGAAATCAATCGGGAGCAGATGTATCAGAAAGAAGCGGAATTGATGATATCTCGTGCAGCTGGTGCCGGTAGATATGATCCGATATATGAAAAAGACGGGTTCGATTTTCCGCATGGATATGTCCGCTGGACTGAACATCGGAATATGCAGGAGTTTATTCGGCTATTGGCTAAAGGATTAATTAAAGTCGCACCGTTAGTCAGTAGCGAACATCCATTAGCTAAAATACCGGAAGTATATGAACAGCTTGTTACCAGTAATCAGAATATACTGGGAGTAGTCATTAAATATTAAGTGATGGTATAGAATCTCAAACCTATGGGAGTAGAGTTTCATGGAAAATATCAAAATAACTTCCATCGATGGAATTATACTAGAAGCCGCGATACATTATACCCAACAAGACTCTCCCCATGGTTGCATCATTCTAGCGCATGGAATCACCGCCAATATGGATGCAGGAATCTTCGTGCGGCTGGCGGATAGACTTACGAAAAATGGTTTTCATGTTCTTCGTTTTTCTTATCGAGGACATGGTAAGAGCGGTGGGACGCAACGAGGAATGACTATCGCCGGAGAGATGCAGGATTTGCTAGCAGTAATTGATTTCGCATCGGAAAGATTTAAACAACCTACGGCAATCCTGGCGGCTAGTTTTGGCGCGGTTTCGACCTGCCTTTTAATTCCTGATATGAACAAACAGATTCGCGGGATAGCGCTTTGGAATCCGGTACTTGATTTGAAACGGACGTTTATACATCCGGAGCTTCCCTGGGGAGAAAAATATTTCAATAATGAAAAGGTAGTCAAATTGATGTCTGATGGATTTATCCTTCTCAATGGTACGTTTGAATTCGGTCGCGTGCTATGGGAAGAAATGAAATGGTATGAACCGAATCGTTATTTCTTAGAATCATCTATTCCATCTATGATTGTTCACGGCGATCGAGACACGTGCATTTCTTACGCTATCGCTCGAGAAGCAGCGCAAAAAAGTCAGCATTGCGATTTTTATACTATTGCAGGTTCAGATCATGGTTTTGGCGAAAGAACAGCAGAAGCAGAGGTTATTGATATTACTGCTAATTGGTTGACCAAGTTATTTGGAAAAGATAATCCGCATAAATAACTTCGTAGCTTACATAAATGGTATTCTAGATAGCTGTGTTTATCGATAAAAGTTACTGGATACAGTTATCAGAAGCGATACCGACGCGGGTAATATTTTATTAAAGAAAGGGAAAATATCACTTGGTTATAATTCTTTTGTTCCCTAAAGATTCATAACAAGTGAACCGAAACCTATGGAAATTCCGGTAGCGTTTAAAAATCAAGGATTGCAGATGGTAGGGATCATTCATCGGCCGGACGGGAAAAGCAAATGTCCGGCAGTAGTGTTTTATCATGGTTTCACCGGGAATAAATCTGATGCCCATTGGGAATTCACCAAATTCGCCCGGAAATTGGCAGCTCAGGGAATCGGGTCTTTGCGGTTCGATTTCCGCCATTCGTGCGATAGTGAAGGCGATTTCAGTCAGATGACCATCTCCGGCGAGATTGCGGATGCAATCGCCGGGCTGGATTATATTAGTGTCGAACCTTGGGTTGACCGAACCCGGGTAGGGGTATTCGGATTAAGTTTGGGTGGGTGCATTGCGGCAATTGTTTCCGGTAGAGATGCGCGGGTGAAATCAACCGTTCTCTGGGCACCGGTAGGGAAACCTTGGGAAGATTTCTATAATGCCGGGTTACCGAAAGAAAATCCGCCGTTAGAAGAATTAGGCGCGTTATATGTTGGACCTCAATTTCATCAGGAATTGCCGGATATCCGGCCGATAGAAGAAATCGTTAAACGGAACCGGCCGGTATTCATTATCCATGGAACTGATGATCAGACAATACCATTTCAGCGCGGGCAGGAGTATGCAGAAGCGCTGACGAAAGCCGGAAGTAAAACCAAACTGCTACTCATCCCTGGCGGTGACCATACTTTCAGCAAGAAACTGCATGAAGATAAGGTTATTGAAGAATCGGTCAGGTGGTTCGTTGAAACACTATGATTAGTTCTACTGTATTAAAAAGCTATCATAGCAGATTGAAAATTAAAGGAATGTAAGTTAATTAAAGAAACTCGTTCCATCCATATCCGGTCCTTTTTCTAGGCCTAGAAGATGCAGGATAGTGGGTGCCATATCCTGGATTGCAGGATTGGTTCGGTCTATCTTTCGGTTGGATAGCATAATTCCGGGAGTAATTTCCGGGGCGAAAGAACAATGGTCTCCGCTCCATTTGCGTTGGTTAACTTCGATAATATCTTTCGGGGTACCGCCGAGTGCCGTTTGCCAAGAAGTCCGATATCCATCGTTATGGCCGACGACCATATCTCCGGATTCAGGTGCTTGTGCTCCATGGAAAATCTCTTCCCGTTTATAGACATTGTACCAGACTCGTTCACCATTCAAAGGATTCTTAAATTGTTTCATCTTTTGAATTATCTCATCTCGCACACTCTCGAATTCCGCGCCCGGAACCACGATCCCCTGCCCTTCCCGACCCTGCAGATTGATATAGATTTCGCTTAATCCAACCGCATAGGCTTTGGTTCTACTCCAATCAACATGCTCGAAGAATGTCCCCTGGCCAAAAAACTGGCTTAGATTCTTTTCCTGATATTCGGCATTAGGCTGCAATTTCATAAACCCATTTTGCACCAGCCAGGTATTGGTATTAACCGTATATCGCCAGGTATGGAATCCATGGTCGGAGAGAACGATTAAGGTCGTATTCGGCCCGATTTCTTTCATTACTTTTCCAGTAAATTCATCCATCTTCTGATATACCTTCAGAATGGTATCCCCATATTTTTCAGCGCCATCTTTGGTATACATCGGATGTTTCGGGTCAAGATACCGGAAAAACATATGCTGGGCTCGGTCGGTACTTTCAAAAACGGAAATAAATAGATTGGAATCGGTCTTCTTTAACAAATCTAATGCCTGCTGACTGCGTCGATTAAAAACATCATAAAGGTCTTCCAGGAAGGTATCTTCATCAATCCGATTCTCATTCAACCCCCAGGTCTCTTCCGCCCAACCGATAGTCTTATAAGGGCCATATTGTTTGGCTAATTGTTTGGAGAACTCCGGTGGATAACTGATTTGGAACGGTGGATTCGCCGGATTGAAATTTATCGGGCAGAGGTATAATTTAAATTCCGGTTCTAGAGAAATCAGATAGAACCGGCCGATGCCGCTAACACTCCGGATAGGTAATAGTTTAAAATCTACGGTAAACCAATCGCTCCATTGCCGGAGTCCGATCGTTTGCTGTTTCCCTTGCAAATCCAGAGTAACCTTTTTATTCTGTCGATCGATTTTGATATGGAGCGGAACGGTAGCATCGACTCTTGCTTCCGGTTTTTTCATGAACCGATTCCGAGGTCCGATAACTCTGGTATCGATTTCGTTATTCTTAATCTCAACTTTAATAATCTTCCCGCCCATCTCGGTATCGGCATCAGTTACCGCATCGGAATAGAACGAAAAGGTTCCTTGGGTTCCGCGAATATCCGGAACGCCTAATCCGGAAATCATTTCACCGGAACATTCTTCCGCCGGGAATGTATCCGGACAATGAAATACTACGGTATGAATATTCTGCTGCCGGGTATATTCCCATAGCGGTACTCCTTGCCGATTATTAATCACTTTCGGCTGCTTCAGCGGGAATCGCCATTTACCCAGATTAATGAATTTATCGGGAAATATCGGAGTATCAACCGCCATTTCCGGCATATAGGTTTCAGGGTTGCGTTTTAAAAAATCATAGATCCCATGTTTCCCCGGATTGGACCCGGTGATAAAGGTTGCCCAGGATACCGGGGATTCGGCTGGATTGGTGGTCTGAAGTTGACTATACCCGCCTAATTCCGCTAGTTTCGAGAAGTTCGGTAGTTTGCCTTCTTTCATCCATTTTTCGGTTAATCCGGCATCCATACCATCAAAACCTAGAACGACTACTCGCTGCGGAAGAGATTTATATTGGGTTTGCCCTTTTTTACCGCAACTCATTATCCCAACTATTAAACATAGGCTGATACATCCAATTAACCACTTATATTTGTACATTTTACGCTCCTAAATAATAGTAAAGCCACGAGTAATCACGGAACCTTGAAACAGGTATTCTCATTATCCGTGCCTATCCGTGGCTAAGATTCTCGATATTTAAGCTGGTATCCGAATAATGCAAAGGTTACTATCGTTACGATACCCGATAAAATCGCGATCCCTAAAATCATGATCGATATCGGATTGCGCTGATGGATTCGGCAGTTAACGAATCCGTTCCGTTCCAGATAATAACTATGGTTTTCCCGAAGATCGGGTATTTGCTGTTTGATATACCCTTGCGGAATCAGGGTCTGTTCGATAAATCCGGGGAATCCGAACTCCATTTGCAATATCTTGTCATTCGGATGCGATTGGTTATAAGCATTGATCCCCGATTGGATAAATCCAATCTGTTGATGGCAAAATCGCTCTGCTTGAGGTGTAAACACCCTATTCCCAATTATAACTAATACCGTAATAATTATGATATTAATCACTAACCCGATACCAAATCTTTGCCACGTCAGCGTTTTACCCATTGTTGGAGTATATTATACGAGTGGAATTAAGAGATTATACCTTTCCATACCGACTATTTATCTCTATAAAGTATATCTTACAATATTCGGTTTGGCAACAAAAGCATACTATGGCATAATAGTAGAAATAAATCCAAATCCGCCTGAGGCGGACAAGTTCCAATGTCAAATCAGATCCAAATAAGAATAATAATAGAATATCTTATCCCCCGCAATTTAGGATATTATTTTTGAATAAATCTCATAATACGATTGTTATTATGAATAGTACTGATAAAGAATCAGAAAAAGACAAAACAGATCGAGATATTTCTGACGAAGATATGGCGGAAAGTCTAGCAGTATCAATATCAACCGCTCCTAGCCGGTTGCAGGTAGTCGATGAGGTTTGTGTCGATATCGATCTTGATTTGGTGCGGAAATCACAACACGGGGATGCTGCGGCATTGCAAGAATTGGTACTTAAATACCAGAAATGGGTATATTCACTCTGTTACCGGGTATTAGGTAACCATGCCGATGCTGATGATATTGCACAAGAGACATTCATTGCCATATATCGGCATATCAATAAATTTAGACCGCAAGCAAACGCTACTTTTGCCGGATGGATATATCGGATAACTATCAACTTATGCCGAAACCAGATTCGAAAACAGAAACGACATCGGGAAGATTCGCTAGATGCGACTATATTCAGCTCTAATGACGGGGATAGACAACCGAGTTTATCGGACTTTATTCCCGATGAGAAGTTGAACCCGAGAAAAGCAGTACTAAACCAAGAGTTGAGTGGACTGATCCAATCCGCACTCAATAGTTTATCGGCAGAACATCGGATGGCGTTTGTACTGCATGAATATCAGGATTTATCGTATCAGGAAATAGCGGGTATTATGCAATGCCCGATCGGCACTATTATGTCGCGATTGTATCATGCGAAACGCGAACTGAGAGAGAAATTGAAAAACTATTTATGAAAACGATGCAAACAGATAAAAGCGCAGATGCAGACTGATAAATCCTATATCCGTTTGAATCTGCTTAAATCCGTCTGAATCGTTTTAAGATTATGCGCTGTAAAAAAGTCCAAAAATTAATGATTGCTTATCTGGATAACGAGTTATCCGCTCGGAAACAAAATGCGGTACAGAAACATATTACCCATTGTCCGGTATGTACTGCGGAACTAGAGTCGTATAAGAAACTGAATGGGATTATCGAACAATTACCGAAGGTAGAA
>JBHGBB010000079.1:0-14898 GCA_041946755.1 bacterium
GAGATATAGGGATATCCGATATCCCTATATCCTACTCCGTGGTCTATGCCAAAATGGCATAGGTATAATGCGGGGTTAAAATCGGTTTGGCAACGCGTTTAGTTGGGGGTAATGACGAGGGATATCGGATATCCCTCGTCAAGAGGCAACTTCTGGATCAGATTTGCAGGCTGCCAATTTGATCCAAGGGCAAAATAATAAAGGTATAAAGTCTAAATTAAGGAAGGATTAAGGCTATTTTTTAACTACTTTCAGGAGGCGGTCGATATAATTGCTGGTAATATTATCTACTCCCAACTCAACCATCGATTGGATATCCGGTTCGATATCAACCGAATATACCCCGATAAGTAATCCCCGCTGATGAGCAGTTTGGATTAAAGCCGGGGTAACCGCGCCATAATTTATCGCCATTAAGTTTGCTGAAACTGCTAAGGTTCGGGTGGTATAAGTTAAGGGAGCGATAGTATCTTTCTTATTGGGGTCGGTATGGAAAATATGCATCATCGAGATATTCGGGTTCAACTGTTTAGCGATTTGCAGATATTCCGGATTAAATGAAGTGATGATAACCTGGTTAATCATTCCGAACTGTTCCAGCATCGGAACCGCTTTTTCAGCCGTCCCAGCGGCTTTCAATTCGATTAACAGGGTAATTTTATTTTTAGTTAATGATAATACTTCCGCAAAAGTTGGAATCCGTTCTCCCGCAAATTTGGAATTAAACCAAGAGCCCGCATCCAGTTGCTTGAGTTCTTTTAAGGTTAGCTCTACTACTTTCCCTTTCCCATTGGTCGTCCGGTCAACCGAACCATCATGGATAACGATAAGTTCCCCATCCTGGCTCAGGTGGAGATCGAGTTCCATAGCGTCCGGATCATATGCCATTGCCTGCTGAAATGAAACGAGGGTATTTTCCGGGGCTAATCCCGCTACCCCGCGATGCGCAATACAAATCGGATTTGCCATATTTTTCCCTAGCTACTAGCTACTATCTACTAGCTACTGTTTTCAAGAGTCGGTCAATCCGGTTGCTGATAATGCCATCGACTCCCATATCAATCATCGCCTGCATATCAGCTGTTTCATCAACCGTATATACCCGAATCCCTAACCCGCGTTTATGCGCCATATCTACCAGCCGGGGAGTAACTCCATTCCAATTCATGCCGATAATATTGGCATGCGCAGCTAAAGTTCGGATAATGAGCGTTTCTATAGGAAATGTGTCTTTTTCTTCCGGTCTTACCCAGAGCAGATGAAGCATCGATAAATTCGGATTTATGCTTTTCGCAATTTTTAATAGTTCGGAACTGAACGAGAAGATAACTACCTGGTCGACCATCCCAAACTGCTCGATTAACGGTATCGCCTTTTCAGCAGTCCCGGTGGCTTTCAACTCGACCATAACATCAAGTTTATCTTTCGCTAACGCTAACGCTTCCGATAAGGTCGGAATCCGTTCTCCGGCATATTTGGTATCGAACCAGGAGCCGGCATCAAGCTGTTTTAGCTCTTTTAAGGTTAAGTCGACTATTTTCCCTTTACCATTGGTTGTCCGGTCGACCGCATCGTCATGCATAACGATAACTTCCCCATCATGGCTTAGATGGACATCCAGTTCGAAACCGTCCGGTTTAAGTTCGATCGCTTTCTGAAACGCAATCAGGGTATTCTCCGGCGCTACCCCGGAAAATCCACGATGAGCTATACATATAGGTTTTTTCATAAAATTTGAAGTAAGAAGGAGGAAGGAGGAGGGAGGCGAAAGGAATAATCCTCCTAGCAAAGCGATCTTCCCAGCGAAGCGGTCATCTTTCTTCCTTCGAGTTTACTGGTGCTGTTACATCAATAAAGTCTACAATGCCTACTATGGCGATATCCACCGGCATATCATGGTCAGGATGCGCTACTGCAGCATCGCCCCCGGTAACATAATATACCAGTTCATCGACTCCAACCGATGCGGTATGGTCGGTAGCAATAATCGGTTTCCCGATCGGATTGCGATTTTCATCCAACGGCTGCACAATGCAGATTTTCGACCCATTTAACGTCGAGTCTTTTTGCGTTGAAACAATAACGCCGACTATTTTTCCAATATCCATAAAATATTAAAATCCAAAATCCAAAGTCCAGAATCCAAATAAATTTCAAGATTCAAATTCCAAACTAAAAAATCAATTCCGCTACGCTTCTGAATTACTAAGCAATTCCAATTATATCTAATAATTCCGCTCTGTGTCTCTGTGACTCTGTGGCTTATTTACCGAATTTTGTATATACCGTTTTCCCGGTATATTCGACCGTATCTACGATTCCCATAATCACCGCATCGATCGGTTTATCTTTACTCGATGCCGTCAACCGGGCAGAACTACCGGTAGCTACCAGCACTACTTCATTATCTCCCGCACCTACCGAATCGAACGCTACCTGAAACGCATTCATCGGTTTCATTTCCAAATCTAACTGCTGGACAATCAGGAGCTTCCCACCGGTAAGTTTCGGGTCTTTTTGGGTTGAAACTACTGTACCTATAACCTTTCCCAGAATCATAGTACCCCTCCTAAAACAAGATCAAATATCTCTGCTGAATTACTGAATAAATTTCAAGGTCTCGGTGTTACATATAACAACTATTTTACTCATTTAATTGGTGTTATCGGTATATTTTATACCATTATTCTACCCGGTTCCGCAAATAAAACCAACTGTTTTTTGCTAAGATAAACGATTTTCGTTTAAAATAATTGAATAAATATAAACCAAAATGCCTGCTGATACGTCTTGTATACAGTAGGTACAATTCTGCCCAAAAATAAAGGATCGAAAATGAAACGAACCAATCTAACTCCGTGGTTTCTTTTTTTATTTATATTCCTGGTTAGCAACCTAGTATGCGTATATGCAGCAGATGATACCACTGCTATTATAGCAGTAGACACTTCTCTATCATCACCACCACCACCGCCGCCTCCGGTTCCAGTAAAAATCGGCCCGTATCAGAATTTATTGTTGGATCAATGCATTCAAATCGCTTTAATGAATAATTTGGATATGCGCTCCGCCCGCGAACAGCTAAAAATCACCGAATCGAATTATCGGGTAACGAAAAGTGTTACCGATATCGGAGGCACCGCTAGTGGCGAAGAAACCTGGGGGAAAGATGAAGACCATACCGATAACGCTAATGTGAGTATTTCGAAATATTTCCTAACCGGTGGGACGGCTACTTTAACCGGCACTGGAACCCATGTTCAGGACGGCGACAGTGCCTATAGTTCTGATGTAGGACTCAGCTTATCTCAACCGCTACTGCAAGGGTATGGCGGAACCAATAGCTATTATACTCTTGCTGGAAGAAAAATATACGATGAACAGATTGCGATTTCCCGAACCTTACAAAGTAATAAACGATCTCTGATATATAGCGTTACCGCAGCATATTATGGATTAATCGGCGCGCAGCGGTCAATCAAGATTGCCGAAAATGCCGTTGATGAATCGCAGCGGCTTTTAAAAGCAGCTCAAACTAAAAAAGAAGAAGGATTGGTCGCGAAAATCGATGTTATCCGCGCAGAAGTCCAACTCGCCTCGACCCAGGCTAATTTGGTTAGTGCAAAACGGAATTTTGAAACGTTGACTGATAGTTTCGTTAACCTACTGGGATTGGAATTAGGCACCCCACTTTCCGTTGATACAGCGATAAATTATACGGTACGTTCGATTAATCTCGATAGTTCGGTAAATCTGGCGTTTGAGAATCGAACCGACTATCGGTCAGCAGAACTGAGTTTGGCGTTATCCGGCATCACCTTAAAAATCGCTAAACGGAACCTATTACCGGAAGTGAATCTCAACGCGAGTTACGGCCGGTCGAATAGCGGCAGTGGATTCAGTGATTTATTCCATTTAAATAATTCTAGTTGGGCGGCCTCGTTATCCTGGTCGGTACCATTCTGGCAAGACCGAACTTCGCTAAAAGAGAGCTATATTCAGGAAGTAGCACAACAGAAAATCAATGAAATTAATCTGGAAGATACCAAAAGAAGCATCACCCTGGAAGTCCGGCAGGCAATTACCAGTGTATTGGAAGCGGAAGAAAACCTGCAGATTATCGGTAAGAGTGTTACCGCTGCGGAAGAAAGTTTGCGATTAGCGAAGTTGAGTTATGAAGAAGCGCTGGTTTCATATCTGGATGTAGTCAGTGCACAGAATGATTATACCCAGGTACAAAATAATTATACCTCAGCATTGATTAGTTATGTTAAAGCATTAGCGAACTTGGACCGGGTAACGGCATCCGATCCGTATCTAAACTAAATTCTATCGAGAGATTTGGAATTTGAGATTTAACGAACCCGGGCGTATTCAGCTTCTTTGAATCTCAATGTTCCGGTCTATCCGCTATTAAATATTATATGAAAAAGAAAATTATTATCATCGGTAGTTTGATTGGAATCATCATAATTATCGGGCTGGTTTATGTTTTTATTATCAAACGGGATAAAGGGGTAACCGATGTCGCTACTACCATGGCGAAAAAAGGAGAGTTTCTAATTACCGTAAGTGAAGTCGGTAAACTCGATGCCGCAAAATCGGTTAATATCAGCTCGAAAACCCAAGGTAAAATCGTTAAAATGGTGACTGAAGGAGCCATAGTTAAAAATGGTGACTCGGTAGTATGGCTCGATACTACTGACATTGAAAAACAGATTAAAGATTCGGAAGCGAGTTTAAAATCCGAAGAATCGAATAACCAAAAAACCGAAGAGAATGAACGGTTAAATGCTTATTCGAATGATATGAGTGTAAAATCGGCAAAATCGCAATTGGCGAATGCCCAAGCTGAATTGGATAGTGCGAAAACGAAATTAGCGCGTACCCAACGATTATATGACGCCCAACTTACTCCGGAAACCTCGCTAGAAGAAGCGAAATTGACCGTGCTTGGCGCGGAATTAGGTGTCGAGAATGCGGAAATAGCATTGGCAAAAGCAGAAGAAACAAAGAAATCCGGAGATATATCTTCAAAGATCAATTTACGACAAGCGAAAGCGAGTGTCGCTGAAGCGCAACGCCGGCTGCAAATGTATAAAGACCAGCTTAAAGATGCAACCTTAACCTCAACGAGCGATGGAATAGTCGTATACAGTTCATCGTGGCGTGGTAGTACCTTTGGAAAGGTACAAGAAGGGGATCAAGTCTGGCCGAGAATGAATATCTTAACCATACCGGATTTAGCCAAAATGATTGCGATCGTTCAAGTAGATGAAGTTGACATCTCCCGCGTTAAAACCGGGCAGGAAGCTATTATTCGGGTAGATGCGCTACCGGAAGCGGTATTAAAAGGAACGGTTTCGCGAATTGCAACCTTGGCTGTGGATAAAGGTGCCGGTGATGCACCGTTTTGGATGCAGAAGGAAGCCAGCGGTGTGAAAGTGTTTGAAGTTATCGTTGATGTCGATCCATCGACGATCTCGAATGATTTACGACCGGGAATGACCGTAAAAGTAAGTATAGTCATCAACCGGTATAGTGATGTTGTTACTGTTCCACTAGAATCAGTATTCGATAATAAAGACAAAAAAGTCGTTTATGTAATGAGCAGTAAAATCCCGGTTCGTCGAGAAGTAGTACTTGGGAAAAGCGATGGGAATTATGTGATTATTGAAAAAGGACTCAATGGAACCGAAAAAATCTGTTTGCGCGATCCGACGAAAGAGTTAAAAGAGCCGGGAGTATCGAAGAAACTCGAATCGCAGTCAGGACCTGCGGGATTGGAAAGTGCTCCTGCCGGACCTCCTTCCAGTACGCCTTCCGGAGGGCCAGGAAGACGTGGCGGTGGCGGTAGAAACCGGTAATGGAAATAATGGATAGATTTAGTGATGCAAAGTGAGGAATCTATTGTTTTTTTTAGTGTTAATTCATAAATCGCTTATCTGAATGTAATGAAACTACGACATTTATTTATTTCGTTTATTCTAATTATACTCATTGCTTTTGTTGTCTATCGATTTATCCCGCAAAAACAGACGCAAAAAGCTGAGATCCCGACGGTGATTGCGAAAAAAGGTGAATTTACCGTTGCTATTAACGAGACCGGGGTAATTCAAGCGTTACACTCCGCTTCGGTTACCGTACCGCAAATTCCGCGCTCTTGGGGTCCGATGAAAATTGCCAAGTTGGTTCCGGAAGGCAGTTTTGTTAAATCCGGCGAAGCCATCGCCTGGTTCGATATGACCGATTTAGACCGCCAGGTTAAAGAGCAGGAGTTCCGATATAACCAGCAAAAATCGAGCTTACAGAGAACCCTTGAATCACAACGGGTGGCTAAAGCTAAACGGTCGTTGAACCTCAAGGAATCGAAAGCGAATTGGGATTATGCAAAAGTTCAGTTGGAAGAAGCGAAAAAGAAATATGAAAAAATGCAGCGATTAGCGAAATTGGAATTGGTACCGGTTCGGCAGGTGGAAGATACCGAATCCGCATATCGCCGAGCGCAACTCCGGGCAGAGACATCCGAAGCGAATTATTTAAAAGCTTTGGAATCGGAAAATACTGCGGAAAAAGTTAATGAACTTGATATCAAGTTAAATGAAGACCGGGCCCGCCAGTATGAACGCGATTTTAATGAATTAATCGATTCATTGAGTAAAACTACCGTTTTCGCTCCTGCTGATGGATTAGTCGTTTATATGAAAGACTGGCGCAGTGGTAGGATGCAAGCGATTAAAGAAGGAGACCAAGTCTGGCCAGGCCATGATTTATTGATGATTCCGGATTTACGGGAAATTCTGGTTATGACCCAAGTCGATGAAACCGACCGGCAAAAAATTTCTCTGGGTCAAAAAGTGCGAATTAAGCTTGATGCGATTCCGGATTTGGTATTATACGGTACCGTAACAACGATTGGTAATCTGGCGATTGACCGAACCCGGTCACAGGGTGCCGGATATGTTTCTGAAGAAGAATCCAGCGGATTTAAGGTGTTTGAAGTTACGGTTAATGTTGATCAACCGGATACCCGTCTTCGTCCGGGAATGACAGGGAAAGTAGAATTTATCCTGGATACTATCCCGCAGGCGGTATATATTCCTCTTGATGTTATTGTTCCCGAACAAGGGAAAAAAGTGATCTATATTAAAAGTAAAGACGGGAAACGTGAACGGCGGGAAATTACTCTTGGCAAGGAAAACGATAAGTTTGTGATGGTTACGCAAGGGCTTCGCGCTGGAGAAGAGATATTTTTACCGCAGGAAGAAACCGAATAACTGCTTAAGGTAATATAACCAATTAAATTATGAATATTAGCGAAAGCGTACAATTAGGATTACGCGGGGTAATGAGTCATAAACTCCGGTCGTTATTAACCATGTTAGGGGTCATATTCGGAGTTGCAGCAGTAATAGCCATGGTCAGTATTGGCGAAGGTGCACGGCAGGAAACCATTCGGCAAATTGAGTTAATGGGCACCAGCAACATCCTGGTAAAAAAGGTCGAGGTTGAAGGACCGGAAAAAGAACGGGCGAAACAACTGAGTCCATCAGGCATAACGCAAGACGATGCACAGTATATAGCCAATTTAAGCAATCTCATTTCCTATTCAATTCCGGTAAAAGAAGTGGATACGAAAGCGCGGCTCGGTCGGAAATTTCCAAAATCGCGAATTGTAGGTACCAATCCGCAATATCCGCTCTTAACCAATTATCCGGTTAAACAAGGCCGGTTCCTGAATCATGACGATATTACCGAAGAGCGAAAGGTAGCGGTACTTGGTGCTGAGGTAGCCAAACAGTTTTTTCCATTAGAAAATCCGGTGGATAAAGAAATCAAAATTAGTAATAGCTGGTATACCATTATTGGAATTATGCAAGACCGGCGAGTATCGCAGAGTATCGCGGCTGCGAGTCTACGGGACGTTAATAAAGATATCTATATTCCGATAAGCACCGCGTTAAAACGGTTCGGTGGCTCGGAAGGATTGAATGAAATCAATATCCAGGTAACCGATTCCGCCCATATTAAAGAAGTAGCGAATTTAATCAATTCCGCCTTAACGCGACGACATAGCGGTATTGGAGATTATGAATTGGTAATTCCTGAAGAACTCTTGAAACAAAGCCAGCGAACTCAGCGGATATTCAATATCGTTATGGGCGCAATTGCGGGGATATCTCTGTTAGTTGGTGGAATCGGAATTATGAATATTATGCTGGCTACCGTTACCCAACGAACCCGGGAGATTGGAATCCGCCGCGCGGTTGGTGCTTCCAAACGGGATATCCTAGGTCAGTTTCTTATTGAATGTCTGATTATCAGTGTTATCGGCGGACTGATCGGGGTTCTTCTGGGAGTAGGATTAGGCCGGGCGATAACTTTTTATGCTAAATGGACTACTATCGTTAGTATGAAAGCAATCATTATGGCGTTTGGTATTTCTGCCGGAGTAGGCATTATTTTCGGAATGTATCCTGCACGGAAAGCCGCTGAACTCGATCCGATTGATGCATTGCGCTATGAATAAATATAGCTTCTGCGAATGTTACTTGATTTTACTGCTTTAATTCGTCCGTTAAATTTATTCTGCGATTAATAATGTTTCTGCTTCCTGCCGAATCATTGCTTCTATTTTTGCTTTAAACAACATCGCCATTAACGGCAAATCCGCTTCCAGTCTAACCTGAGTTGGTTCTACTGTTATCTTCCCAGAAAACAGGAAGCTTTGAGCAGTAAAACTAAATTCACCGGAATATCCGGTCCATTGTTCGTAGAGGTCATTTATTTTATCCGGATTCTCGGCTTTAATTCTCGTTACCATCCCCTTAATCCGGTGCAATGCTTCCTCTTGCGCTAATCGATGTGGAATAACCATGGTAAAATTTGGCATGACGATCTCCCGGCAAAGATGTATACTATATAACTAGTATATCAAACATATCATAGGTATTATTTATTTTTTTGTGTTGACTGAAATTGATGAAACTGGTAAAATATCTAATTAACCTTCTTCATGGGGAAAGGGTTATATGGACATTATCGATGCCCACCAGCATTTATATACCGAACCTGATAGTTTGACTAAATTAGTCAATATCGCCCAACGAGCAGGAATCAGTAAAGTATGTATCTCCGCCTGTGGCGAGCAATATTCCCAGCCGGGAAATGATGCGGTAAAAAGTGCTTTCAACCAATATCCGGATTTTATTGTAGGATTCGGATATATCCGATTGGGAATCGATGCCCCCTCCCGGGTCGATTATCTTTATGATGATGGATTTACCGGAATAAAAATTATTAATCCGCGAAAACCGTATAATCATCAAGAGTTTTTCCCGATTTATGAACGTGCGGCAGCGCATCGGATGCCGATTTTATTCCATACCGGAATCGCTGCCCGATTGGATACCGACAAAGAGTTCGGTACCGATTCATCATATATGCGACCGATATATCTGGATGGAATTGCCCGGGCGTTTCCGAGTCTACCGATCATCGGCGCACATTTAGGCGCTCCCTGGTTTGATGAAGCATGTTGTGTTGCCAGTATGAATCCGAACGTTTATTTCGATTTAAGCTGGGCCATTTGTGTTCTTGCGGAGAAACCAAAATCTTATTTTGACCAGTTAGCTTATTGGGAGCAAGCGAAAAAGAAATTATTGTTTGGGGTTGATAGTCAATACGAAAACATCCCCAGAGTGATCGAATTATTTACTAAACTTATGCAGAGTCTGGGATTTTCACCGGAACTCATGCAAAAAGTCTTTGCTAAAAATATAGAGAGTATTCTGAGCATATAAATCTTAAGTACCTGCAATAAAATGAATTGTAGTGATTATTGTCATTCTTTTCTTTAATTGCATAAAGTCAGATGATAAATAGGGCGTCCCAAAAAGAGTATCGAATTTCTTGGGTGGGGGCCTTTTTTTGTCTGATTTTATTTCCTGGTTGGTTATTCCTTCCGCAGTTTGGCTATGCCTATCATACCGCTAATACTAAAACCACTTTTACATTACAGGATTTAGTCGAACAAAGTCACGGGGCAATTATTCAACTTAATCCATATTATATCATCAGTGATAATATAGTTATTGGTGATAAAGATACGCTTAGAATTCGTTCAACTGACAGCATCGTACTTGATTGTTCTAAGAAACCAGTTCGTCTTACGGTAGAAGGAAATCTTGAAGCTGCCCCGGGTTGTTCGAGTATCATTATCGAACAACCAATTCATTCGGCAGCGGAATTAGATTCCTATCAAAGATATCCGGGAATAATTTATGACGATTTAGGGATTCGGAGAAGAGCGCTCCCGAAAATCAGGTCGCATTCTATCTCGCGGTCAACCACACTCATCAAACCCTGTACTGCCGATATCGTCGCAACCATTCAAGGAACGGTAACCGATATCAGTACCGGGCAACCGATCCCCGCAAGAATCAGTATCCGGAAATCTGACGGGCAGTATATCTGTGATACCGATTGTGTAGGGAATCCGGTAAACTATGTTTCGTTACCCGGATTTTGGATAACCAACGGAACTTTCACCTGCGGTCTTTCTGAGGGAACCACTGATATTACAGTTAGTCAAGGATATGAGTATATTCCCTATCATGAAACCTTTGAAATTTCTTCCGGTGAACTTAAAATATCCGAGATCTCTTTAACCCCGATCGTATCCATGAATTCTGTCGGATGGTTTGCCGGGGATGCACATAATCATATTTCTCATGGAGAAAAGACCTGCCAAACAAATATACCATATACCGCAAGAATAGCTCGAGGACAAGGTTACGATTGGTTTTACGCAGGGGATCAATGGGGTACCGCTACGACTCCTTTAGGTTATGCGATGCCGAGTAGTTTAAATATCATAACGCAACAGCTTAGTACCACTGATTTTTTATGTCTCTGGAATAAAGAACATCCAAAAGATTTTTTGGGGCATATGAATTGTCCGGGAATCACTAACTGGCAAACACTCCACAATAATGGGAATACGTCAACAACCGCATTGGTTATCTATCCGCATTATGAATTAGTTAAAGAGATTCAAGATCAAGGTGGTATCGCAATTTATACTCACCCATTACGAATGTTTGGCGCTTTTACTGATTCGATTTATTATCCGGGGGAATGTCTAACTACAAATGTAGCGCGGGAAATGCCACTCGATGTTTTAATTACTCCGGAATCTGTCCCCATAGTTGATTTTATGACTGATTCTTTAAACTTCAATAATCCCCCTACGTTCTGGTATATACTGCTAAATCGGGGATATCGAATAGGCTGTGCGGCGTTTACTGACGCTGCCTTTGATCGAATAGATTGCAATATCGGGCATAATATGACCTATACCTATATTCCCGACTCCAGTAAAAATCCCGATGGTTCACTAGTTGCATCCTCTATCCTGACCTCGTTGAGACAAGGAAGAACTATTGGGACCAGCGGTCCGTTGATTTTGTTCAATATAGATAGTGCTATTCCAGGAGATACCCTCACCATAAACAGTACGATATATCAAGCTCAAATCCGTGCCTATTGTGTTAATCAACTTGGGTATTATTTAAAACAAATCGATCTTATTCGCAATGGGCTGGTGCTAAAGTCTTATACCTTTTCGACCACAATGCAATTGCAATCGTTTGAGACCTCGTTCAATTTTAGTGAGAATACACAAGCATGGTATGTCGTTCGTGTTCTCGGTTCCAATCAAATTAATTATCAAGCGCAGGTTGCGTATACCAGCCCGATCTATTTTGCTCTAGACAGTGGCTATCAAACCCCGCTACCGGTATATGCCCATGTTACTGGGAATATCTATGATTCAGGTATCCCGGTTCCGATTGATGCCCAGGTTGATATTCTTAATTTCGGTAACATGATTCAGTCGTTCACTGCTGCTAACGGAAGTTTCGATGTTACGGTCCCGGCAACCAGTAAAATTCGGGTTAGTTATGGTAATATTACCGTAACCAAAAGTATCTTTCTTGATTATAAACCGCTTTATGATAAAATCGTTCGATGTGGAGCAACGGAAATTAACAATCCCCAATTCTATAATGACCTCATATCTTTACTCGGAAATATACCTTTACATTTCCAATTACCGATCGAACTGGGTGATTCTAGGAAAAATGTTTTTATCGTGGTCATTGATGGCGCACGATATACCGAAACCTTTGGCGACAATACCGCAAATCAAGACCATGGTATTATCCCCCACATCTGGAACGACCTCCGACCACTGGGATCGATTAATACTAGTTTTTATAATCTCGGAACTACCGTAACCAATCCCGGACATGCCAATATCGCTACCGGTACCTGGCAGTACATCAATAATGACGGATTACAACGGCCGTATAATCCGACTTTTTTCGAATATTATCGGCAACAAGAAGGTATCGATTCTACCTTAACCTGGTTAGTTACCGGAAAAACCAAATTAAATATCTGTTCGTATAGTACCACCACCGCGGGTTATACCGGGGCACCTTACCGAGCAATGACTTCGTTACATGACGTGATGGATAACCAGGTTTTCGATAATCTTACCACTATTATGAATACCTACCATCCCAAACTGGTTTTGGTAAATTTAGCTTCGGTAGATAGTTCCGGTCATTCAGGTAATTGGAGCAGTTATACCAGTGCCATACACAATGCAGACCAGATTGTTTATAACTTATGGAGCAAAATTACCAGCGACCCTTATTACCAAGATAAAACCGATTTAATTGTTACCGACGACCATGGCCGGCATGATGATGCCCATGGTGGATTTCGGAATCATGGATGTACCTGCGATGGATGCCGGCATGTGATGTTTCTCGCTCTCGGACCGGATTTTAAATCGAATTATATTGATCCGAAACCTCGATCTCAGATTGATATTTGCCCGACGATCGGTTGGATTTTAGGATTCTATCCTTCTCAATCTACCGGAGAGCCTATGCAAGAAGCCTTACTCTTTATCCCGGTAGAATTGCTTGATTTCGAAGCTACTCCGAACTAATGCAATCCTATCACTTAACCCTGCAGTATTTTGTGATAAAATAATATACTTTTCTCAATATATAGTATCGACTATTCCTATTTGAAAGGATTCTCCTAAATGAAGAAACCGGCTTTATGTATTCTAATTTTAAGTTTCATGTTTGTTACCTTTTCGGTGGCAGACCAAACCAAAACGGATAAATTACAGTTCAAAGATTTACTGATTATCGTATCTCATAATATTGATCAAGTACGAACCAACGATGGTGAGAAATATGCGCCAACTTTTTTGGCTGAAGCGCAGGCGAGTTATTATGCCGCAATAACTGCATACCAAGCGAATGATTTTACCCAGGTAAAAAAACTCTATGATGAGATTACCACCAAAATCAATCGCGCAAACGACCAACTCCGGCTCCGAGCAAGTGATGAAATTCAAAAAGCTGAACTTGCTATTAAAGAAGCCCGGGATGCTCAAGCCCCGGTTTATGCCGGTGAAATCCTGGCTACCGCAATCGCATTTAAGAATATAGCAGAACAAAAACTGGAACATAAACAGTACCGGGATGCGATTGTTACCGCTCAAGCCGTTATAGAAAAAGCGCTAAAAGCCAAGACTGAAGCGATAAATCGCAATCCAGCAAAAAAACTTTCTGAATCAGTTAATAAAGGGAATGATTTCGCGCCTAATGTTTTTGTGGTAGTGATTGATGGCGCACGATATAGCGAAACGTTTGGCGATAATTCGTCAAACGTAAACCATGCATTGATTCCCCATATCTGGAACGACCTCCGTCCTTTGGGTTCGATTAATACCAGTTTTTACAATCGCGGGATAACCGTTACCGTTCCCGGACACACTTCAATCGCATCCGGGGTTTGGCAGCATGTAACTAACGATGGCGCGCAACGGCCGGCGCAACCGACTTTTTTCGAATATTACCGGCAGCAAATGGGGATCGATTCGACGTTAACCTGGGTAATTGCCGGGAAAACGAAACTGAATGTCTGTTCGTATAGTACCACCTCAGCGTTCGGTGCGGTATATGGTGCGATGACCGCAGCGAAAAATGCGAATAATGACCAGGTTTGGGATATGTTAACCACGGTTATGGATACCTATCATCCAAGACTGGTACTGATTAATCTTCCGGAAACCGATGCGGCGGGGCATGCAGGGAACTGGAGTAGATATACCAGCGTTATCTATAATGCCGATAAACTAATCTATAATCTCTGGACGAAAATTACTGCTGATACCTTCTATCGGAATAAAACGGATTTGATTGTTACCAACGACCATGGCCGGCATGATGATGCCCATGGCGGGTTCAGAAACCATGGCGATGATTGCGATGGATGCCGGCATCTGATGTTTTTAGCGATAGGGCCGGATTTTAAATCGAACTATATTAGCCCGAACCAAAGAACGCAAATCGATATCTGTCCGACAATCGGCAAATTGCTCGGATTCAAACCGACCGAAGTTATCGGCACCTCGATGGATGAATTGGTTCTACAAGCCATGCCGGATTCTCAGCGCGAGAATCCAGAACGGGTTAAACCATCTCGGGCACCATTGAAACGGCATATAGACGGGAAATAGGGATATTTTGCTTTTCTACCATGGATGGAATATCCTAGTTCATCCTATTACCTTACCTCAGATAATTATTTGCCAAATGGAAAAAGATTTGAGGTAAGACCATAATCTTCTTCTATCCTATCTAGTTCAGTCTATCAAATAGTACTAACGCAAATAACTCTAGATTTTATTGAGAATTGGGTGAAGGTTGCTCAAAGCAACCTTCACCCAATTACACGGTTTAATCCGGAGAGTGGTAGGTATTGCTTTGAGCAATACCTACCATACTCCGGGTTTGAATCAGATTG
>JBHGBB010000008.1:0-39206 GCA_041946755.1 bacterium
ATCCCCGGCAATGCGGTGGTATGCCCGAAAATCCCGATTAAAATAACCAATAAATGGCTGAGTACAAATATGATAAAGACCGGTAATAACACCATAACCGATTCTTTTACCCCGCGGAGATTTAGGATAGTTAATAAGCCGAGAATGATAAAGATAGCTATAAGCTTATACTGGAAAATATGAGACGGTAGAAAACTAAATAGGGCATCTACCCCACTGGCAGTAGAAACGGCAATAGTTAAAACATAATCGACTACTAAAGCGCAGCCGGAGACCAATCCCGCCTGCGAGCCTAATAGTTTCGATGCGACTAGATACCCGCCACCGCCGGTAGGAAATAGTTCTACGATTTGGGAATAGCTAGCGGAAATGATAAATACTGTTGCTGCGGTAGCTAATGCTAGATATAATCCTAAGTGGGTGAATGCACCGAGCGTCCGATACGCTTCTTCCGGTCCATAACATGATGACGATAATCCATCAGCGCCCAACCCAACCCAGGCTAAAAATGCAATTAACGATATACTATGAAATATCTGCGGGTCTTCCAGGTCTTTTGCCTGACCGATAATCAGGTTTTTTACTTTTCTTAACATAGAGAAGTTAAATATTATACTATTTTTTCTATTCGAATGATACTCTCATTATCACCGGAAATAATAATACCGCCAGTCGATTATTTGGGATATATAAGATAATTTTTTATGGCGAGTGCCGCAACGCTTAAAAAAGATTCTAATAGATTTTCCTGGTCTAGACTTAAAAAAGCAAGATCGGGCTTTTTACCAATCGCAATAATCCCCAAGGTTTCCTCTTTGATATTTAACGGAATGAATCGCCAGGAAGAAGAAGTTAAGGTTTCCGTTCCCCGACCGGCCGGAGTTTGATGTTCATATACCCAGGCAGCGATTCCCATTTCATGGTCTTTAAACGCCATGCTATCTCCGGTTCTGGATTTAACGGTTAGCTTTTTCTCCTGGTTGGGTAGCATCAGCACTACATCGCAATTAAACATCGAAGAAATATCTGAAGTTATCCGGTCGAGTAAATCTACGAGACCAATAGCATAAAATAAATCGCGACTAAATTCATATAATAGCGATATAAACTTCGCCTGATTTCGAGAAGCTTCAGTTTGTTTTTTCAGGTTATCGGTTAAGAAACTGGTAATAATCCCAATCGATAGAATCACGATAAAAGTCGGTAGATATTTGATATCGTAAACGGTAAAAGAATATACCGGTGGAACAAACAATAAATCAAAACTAAGTACCGCTATTACCGAAGCGGTTATCCCGCCAACCAATCCCGTTAATAAACTGCTTAATACTATCGGAACTAAAAAGAGCAGGGCGATATTCGTTAATCCGATACTCGATTTTAAAAGGAGACAGATTACTGTAGTAATAGCCGTACTCAAGATAGCGATTGCTAATGCCTTTAAATGTTTCTTTTTATCCGACGGCTCTTTCGGCCGTTTCGTTATTTCCTTCTTGCTATCTCCAACCACTAAGACCTGGATCGGCGCGCTTCTATCAATAATCTGATTTAATAATGAGCCTTTAACCAATTGCTGGAATTTCGATCGTAACGAAAATCCTATCACAATCAGGGTTACATTCTTCGAGTGAGCGAACGAGATAATCTCGTCGCTTGGTTTATCACTGCTTAATCGTACTACTTTCGCACCTAAACTCTCTGCCAACCGGAAATTCTTCTCCAAACCTATGCGATCCAACTCGGATATCGGACCAAGTCGCGGTGATTCAACAAACACCGCAAACCATTCCGCTTTCAAATCATCGGCTAATCTTTGTGCAACCCGAATCGGCTGCTCGGATAAAGGACTTGGACTGACACAAACTAATATCCGCGACCCGACCGGCCAAGGGCCTTTAATTCCTTTAAGTTTCATATAGGACAGCATCGCGGTATCGACATGTTTCGCAGTATATCGCAACGCTAGTTCCCGTAGCGCTAGCAAGGTTCCTTCTTTAAAATAATTCTGGGCAGCAAGTTTCGCCATATCGGGAATGTATACTTTCCCTTCACTTAACCGCTGCAAAAGCTCTTCAACCGGCAAATCCACCAGTTCGATTTTATCCGCCCGGTCGAGAATCCAGTCGGGAACGGTTTCTTTAACCTGGATTTGGGTGATCTGATAAATGATATCATTGACACTTTCGATATGCTGGATGTTTAAGGTAGTATAAACATTGATTCCGGCATTGAGGAGTTCTTCAACATCGAGGAAACGTTTCCCATGCAGCGTTCCGGGAACATTCGTATGCGCTAATTCATCAACTAAAACATATCTCGGTTTCCGCTGTAGGATAAATTCGAGGTTAAACTCTTTAATCAAAATCCCATTATAATCTTTTTCTAATAACGGAGCTCGCTCCAATCCAACGGTTAACTCTTCAGTTTCACTCCGCCCATGGGTCTCGACAATACCAATAACCACATCTTCCCCTTTTTCTTTTAGGGATTGCGCTTCGTTCAGCATCCGGTAGGTTTTACCAACTCCAGCAACATACCCTAAGAAAACTTTTAAAAACCCACCGTGCGGGTTCCGGAGTTTCTCTTCTTGCTGAATCCGGCTTAATAATTGGTCTGGATTAGGGCGCTCGTTCATAACAAATTTAGATTTTACGCCACAGAGTCACAAAGACACAGAGAAATAATAAATAATTGTTCTGGATACCTGCTTTCGCAGGTATGACATGTAGACGATGATGGGTGTCATTCCCGCGAAAACGGGAATCCATTTATGAATCTCTGTGACTCAGTGTCTCTGTGGCAATGTCATATTTTCATCCAATGCTATATTCAGTTTCAATACATTTACCATCGGCTGACCGAAAATACCGAATAACGGTTTTTCAGTATATCGATCAACTAAATCACGAACGACGGTTTCGTTTACTCCTCTAGCGTTAGCCACTCGCGATACCTGAATTAAGGCTGATGCTAAACTGATGTTCGGGTCTAATCCGCTGGCAGAACTGGTAACCATATCTGCCGGTATCGATGCATCTGCATGTAATCCATTTTCCGTTCTAAATACTCGCGCAGTAGAATCTATTTGACTGATCAGTTTCTGGTTAGTCGGCCCTAAATTTGTTCCCCCGGAATTACCAGCATCATAGTTTATCGCTGAAGGCCGGCTATGGAAATATTCCGGTTTGGTAAACGATTGACCGATTAATTCCGAGCCGACTATTTGGCCATTAATAACGATAAGGCTACCATTCGCCTGATGCGGAAATACCAATTGGCTTATACCAGTAATTATAAGAGGATAAACCAGTCCTGTCAAAACAGAAAATACGATTAGAATTAAAAAAGAGCGCTTTAAGTGTTTCATAACTAATATTTTGCCACTAAGCCTTAAAGAACTCTAAATATCACTAAGAAAAAACATAGTATATATTTAGTGTATCTTTGTGACTTCGTGCCTTTGTGGCAATGTATTTTTGTCCTATTCTTATGCTAATTTCATTAATACAATAATGATATCTATTAGTTTTATCCCGATAAACGGTAATAGCACTCCACCTAATCCATAGATTAGCAGATTCATCCGCAAGAATGATGAGACCGATACCGCCCGGAGTTTAACCCCGCGCAACGCTAATGGAATTAAAATTAAAATTATTATCGCATTAAATATTAATGCGGATAATATCGCACTGGCTGGATTATGTAATCGCATCACATTCAGAATATTCAGTTGTGGATATTGGATCGCAAACATCGCCGGGATAATCGCAAAATATTTTGAGACATCGTTCGCAATGCTAAATGTAGTCAACGCACCCCGGGTAATGAGGATTTGTTTGCCAACTTCAACGATATCCAGTAATTTTGTGGGATTAGAATCCAAATCGATCATATTCGATGCTTCCCGGGCAACCTGGGTACCCGCATTCATGGCAACCGCGACATCAGCCTGGGCTAACGCCGGGGCATCGTTAGTGCCATCGCCAATCATCGCTACCAGATTACCGTCAGTCTGATATTTCCGAATCAACTGGAGCTTGGTTTCCGGTTTTGCCTGGCCGACAAAATCATCCAACCCGGCTTCTGCAGCTATCGATGCGGCGGTTAGTGGATTATCTCCGGTAATCATAATCGATTTTATACCCATCTCCCGGAGTTGGGCTAACCGGCTTTTAATACCTTGTTTTAATACATCTTTCAACCGGATAACCCCGATAACTCGATTGCTTTCAGCAACAACTAATGGGGTATCCCCCTGTTTCGCTAAAACTTCCACCTGAGTTCTGATTTCTATCGGGATACTAGCTGCTTTCTCTCTAAGATATTCTTCGATAGCATCCAGCGACCCTTTCCGGATTCTTTTACCATCGATATCAATCCCACTCATCCGCGATTCCGGGGTAAATGGAACGAATACCGCATGTTCCGGTGCACGAATTTCGCTCCCTTTAATTCCCTTTTCATTCTTGCATAGGGTAACGATACTTCTTCCTTCCGGCGTATTATCCGATAAAGAGGATAACAAGGCATATTCGATTAATTCCTTCTTATCGATACCAGCAACCGGAATTAAATCGGTTGCCATCCGGTTCCCTAAGGTTATCGTCCCGGTTTTATCTAAGAGTACGACATTCACATCTCCTGAGGCTTCTACCGCCCGGCCGCTTAATGCAATCACATTATGCTGTAATAATCGGTCCATCCCGGCGATCCCGATTGCGGGAAGTAATCCGCCAATGGTCGTCGGCATTAAACAAACTAATAATGAGATTAAGATAGGAATAGTAGTAATTATCCCCAAATATCCGGCATATGCTGGTAATACGATTACTACTACCATAAACATTGCGGTTATCCCGATCAATAAGATTTCCAGGGCAATTTCGTTGGGTGTTTTCTGCCGTTTCGCTCCTTCAATCATAGTAATCATACTATCCAAGAAAGTTTCCCCGGGATTAGCGGTGATTCTAACTTTTATCGTGCCGGATAAGAGCCGAGTGCCGCCGGTAACGCTGCTTCTATCGCCGCCTGCTTCCCGAATCACCGGCGCAGATTCGCCGGTTATCGCCGATTCATCGACTAACGCCGTCCCTTCGATAATCTCACCATCGCCGGGAATAATCTCATTCTCGATTACAGATACCACATCTTCTTTCCGTAACGACATAGCGGATACTTTTTCCAGTTTACCGGCAGAACTAATCTTATTGGCAATAAGTTCACTTCTTGCCCGACGCAACGATTCCGCTCTCGCTTTCCCCTGGATTTCAGCTAACGCTTCGGAAAAAGTCGCAAAAATGACCGTTAACCATAACCAAATCGATACCTGCAGGTTGAATGCGAACCCGGTATGATGGACAATATTAATCACCGTTATAATGGTAGTAATAATTGCTCCGAGTTCAACAAACAGCATTACCAGATTCCGCCATAAGGTAAACGGATTAAGTTTTTTTATCGACTCTTTTAATCCTTGAATTAAAAATGTCGATTGAAATATCGTCCGCTTCATAAATTCGAAATAATGCTTTGCCACTGAGTCACAGAGACACAGAGCGAAACACAAATTATTGTTCTGGATTCCCGCTTTTGCGGGAATGACATTCGGCATCGTCTCTCTGCCATACCTGCGAAGGCAGGTATCCGTAATCCGCAATCATCAATCTACAATTAAAAGGTTTTACCTGCTATCATAAACAGATGCTCTAGTATTGGCCCTAGGGTAAACGCTGGGAAATAAGTCAATGCCCCGACGATAAAGACTACACTAACTAACATAATCACAAATAACCAGCTATCGGTTGGGAACGTTGCCAAACTCGGTGGAACAATCTTCTTTTTAACCAGCGCGCCGGCAACTGCCAATCCCGGAATCAGGGTCGCAAACCGGCCGACTAGCATATTGAATCCCATCGAGAGATTATAGAATATGGTATTCGCATTCAGTCCGGCGAATGCTGATCCGTTATTACCTCCGGTAGATAAATAGCCATATAGCACCTCAGCCCAGCCATGCGCTGAGGGATTGTTTAAACTCGATAATCCGGTTGAAGTAGATATCGCGATTGCAGCCAATATTTTCAAAATTAACGGTGCGGCTAAGATCGCAATTACCGTCCATACCATTTCATACGGTCCGAGTTTCTTACCCAGATATTCTGGGGTGCGGCCAATCATCAATCCGGCAATAAACATAGTAGTGAATACATAAAACAGCATCCCGATTAACCCTACTCCCAATCCGCCGAAAATAACTTCTCCGGTACACATATTAAACATATATACCAATCCGGTTATCGGCAGCATACTATCATGCATAGAGTTGACCGACCCGTTAGATGTAACTGTCGTCAGCAGTCCCCAGATAGCGGAATTGATTATCCCAAACCGGGTTTCTTTACCCTCCATATTCCCGTCAATAATATGCAATTTACCGAGAATCGGGGTTCCTTGCAGTTCCATTACCAGAACAATGCTTAATCCAATGAGGAATAAGATTAGCATGGCACAAAAAATCGCCCGACCTTGCCGGATATCTTTAGCCAGATATCCAAACGCAAACACCTGCGCGCTCGCAATAAAAATAATCGAGAGTACTTCAACTAAATTCGAGGTTCCATTCGGATTTTCATACGGATGAGCGGAATTGGCATTAAAGAATCCGCCACCGTTGGTTCCTAACTGTTTAATAGCAATCTGAGATGCTGCCGGACCAACCGCTATCGTTTGCGGTCCTCCTTCAAGGGTTTTAGCAGTTATATACGGATGCAGCGTTTGCACTACCCCTTGCGATACCAATACCAAAGCTATAATAATACTCAGAGGCAGTAATATATATAGAATCGACCGGGTCATATCGACCCAATAATTCCCGAGGGTATCGGTATCTTTACGGATGAACCCCCGAATCATCGCTACCATAACTGCCATACCCATTGCCGGAGTAACAAAGTTATGGACAGTCATTCCCAGCATTTGGGTTAGATAACTCATGGTGGTTTCGCCGCCATACGACTGCCAGTTGGTATTGGTTAAGAAGGATATTGCAGTGTTTAACGCTGTATCCCAGCGGACACCAGAAAACCGTTGTGGATTTAATGGCAGATATCCTTGCAGGATTTCTAACAGGAATATGGCTATGAGGAAAACCAGATTGAACCAAACTACCACCCAAGTATAGGTTTTCCAATTCATCTCTTCGGTTTCATCAATACCGCAAATCCGATATATCCCGGATTCAATCGGGCGGAGTATCCCGGTTAAAAACGTTTTATCCCCTGAATATACCCGGGCAATATACTTCCCAGTCGGAATTGATAAGAGGAATACCATTCCTAAGGCAACTAGAGTAATGCTTAGTTCTAATAGCATAAATTAGAGAAATTGCCGAAGATATTTAACTATGGGGAGGTGAAAAAGATAACACCAAATACTTGTTTAGTTGTACCGAATTTTGGTACTTCGTCCTTCGTATTTGGTACTTGTTTAAGGTAAGCCCACTCACCTTCCCACGCCTACGAGGTTAGCTGACGGATTCGGGTCGAAAAGTAACCCTACGCTTTTTAGCGATTCACCCCAGTAATCTTGGGTCCCCCGCCTTATTTTAGTTCGGCGATATAATAAGTGGTTTATTTCGATTAATTCTATTATACCACCCTAAGCCAGTTAATGCAAAATTAGGGGGTTATAAGTAAATTTACGATAGAGTTATCGCTAATTAAGGTAGCTAACCTATACTTTGATTATGGTATAATGATATTAGAGAGAAAGATATCATTCTAACCCGGTTATTTTGTATTTGATTATGGCTGCGAAAGACTATTATGTAACATTGGGTGTCGATAAAACCGCTACTGAACAGCAGATTAAAACTGCGTTCCGGAAATTAGCGAAAAAATACCATCCGGATGCAAACCCGAATAATAAAGCGGCGGAAGAGAAGTTTAAAGAGATTAATGAAGCGTATGAGGTGCTGAGCGATAAACAGAAACGGGCGCAATATGACCAGTTGCGGGAAGCGCAATCGCATGGATTTGGCGGGTTCGGTAGCTATGGTCCGGGGTCTGGTACTTATTCTTACGGGGGCAGCCAACCATCAGGTGCTGGCGGATTTTCTTTCGAAGATTTAGGTGGAATCGGCGGGTTAGGCGACATTTTCAGCCAGATATTCGACCGCGGTGAGTTCTCTCGACATCAGCAATATGCGCCGCAAAAAGGGCAAGACCTGGAAACGGAAGTAGAAATCCCGTTTCTGGAAGCAATCTCCGGTGGAAGTACTATACTTCAAATTCCACGAACTGAACCTTGCTATACCTGTAACGGTTCTGGAGTCCAGCCGGGAAGTAAAACCCAAACATGTCCGCAATGTCAAGGTAAAGGTACCGTCCAGTTCTCGCAAGGTGGATTTGCAGTCAGTCGTCCATGCCCATATTGTGGCGGTAGAGGACAGGTTGGAGGCAGTGTATGTTCTACCTGCCAGGGAAATGGAGAGATAACTCATACCAGAAAACTGCGGATTAAAATCCCGCCTGGAGTAGATAACGGGACCCGAATCCGAATTTATGGAGAAGGTGGATTGGGTATCAGCGGTGGGCCACGAGGAGATTTGTTTGTCACTTTCCGGGTGCAAGGGCATGATTCTTTCGAAAGAAAAGGAAATGATATTTATATCAACCTAAAAATCAGCTTGGTACAAGCATTACTTGGCGCTGAAATCGAGGTGCCGACAGTAGATGGCCAGGTGAATATGAAGATTCCGGCAGGAACCCAGCCCGGAACCTTGCTCCGGTTAAAGGGTAAAGGGATTTCCAGCATAAAAAGCTCGAAAAAAGGCGATCAATTTGTTAAAATAGATATAGAGATACCGCGCCGATTAACCTCGGAACAGCGGAAATTGATTGAAGAGTTTGCTAAAATCTAACTTATTCTTTATTGTAAAGGAATGAATATGAACAACTTGCTAAACAAATTCGGAAAAGCACAAACGGTTTTATTGATTATTATTATTCTGATTATCGGCGGATTGGTTGGTGGCGCTTTGGTGTATATCTCGGTAATGAAAGGGGCGAATGGGTCGCCAACCATCATTCAGCAGCCGAAACTTATTCTTGGGCCGAATTCTACCTTACCTACACTAGCGCCAATCGCTGCTGCAGTCAAACCGGCAGTAGTTAATATTCATACCGAACAAACTATCCGAGCACCGCTTCGCGGGATGCAGCGCGACCCATTTTTAGACCAATTTTTCGGTGAAGATTTCTTCCGTCGATTCTTTCAAGACCAAGGCCGGGATTCTAAAGTAACCAGTTTGGGATCAGGAGTGATTGTCGATCCGGCAGGATATATCATTACCAATAACCATGTTATTGATAAAGCGGAAAAGATCAGTGTAAGGTTGGCTGATGGAACGGTATATAAGAATGCTGAAATTGTTGGTCGAGATCAGAAAACCGATATAGCGGTGATAAAAATCACTCGTGTTGGTGCTGGATTTCCAACCGCCAAACTCGGTGATTCCAGTGAACTTAACGTCGGGGATTATGTTTTAGCTATCGGTAGTCCGTTTGAATTGAATGAAACCGTTACCCATGGGATTGTCAGTGCTCTCGGTAGGAAAGGATTCCGGATTGCTGATTATGAAGATTTTATTCAGACTGATGCGCCGATTAATCCGGGTAATAGCGGTGGGCCGTTGGTGAATATGAAAGGGGAAATAGTTGGAATCAATACCTTTATTGTTACTCAGGGAGCGCAGCAAAGTGCCGGAGTGGGGTTCTCCATTCCCTCAAATATCGTTCGGAAAGTATATATTGATATTAAATCGAAAGGGAAAGTGGTTCGCGGATATCTCGGTGTTGGATTACAGGATTTGACCCCGGAATTAGCCAAACATTTCGGTGTATCGAACGGGGTTTTAATCACCAATGTTATGGAAAACAGTCCGGCAGCAAAAGCCGGTATTAAAGTAGAAGATATCGTTACCAGCTTCGATGGCAAGAAAGTTAAAAACGGAACTGAACTGCGCGATTTGGTTGGAAATACGACGGTCGGGAAAAAAGTTGATATCCAACTCACACGTAATAAACAGAATGTCACTATCATCGCGGTTATTGCCGAAATGCCGGCTGAGCTGCCGGTTTCCCAGTCAGAGGGTAACCAATCGGAAGTCGATAAATTGGGATTAACGGTGAAAAATGTTACGCAGGATATTGCCAGACAATTGCGGTTGCGAAAAGTTACCGGTGTAGTGATTACTGATATCAATTCAGATAGTCCGGCATCGGATGTTATGCAACCGGGAGATGTGATTCTAAAAGTAAATGATACCAATATTGCCAATACCAGCGATTATCAGCATGCAATCGCCCAGGTTAAAAAAGGTGATACGGTAGTATTTCGGGTATATCGCGATGGCGGTATCGTATATGTTAGTATCCAGTTGGAATAATCGATAATAAGTGCTATCCTATAACACAGATTATCGCAAGATTAACCTAACCGGATTAACCCAGATAACCATCATCTGCGATCATCTTGCAGCATTTAATCTTGGGTTAATCGGTGAGGATTGATTATGGCAAAAAAGAAAGATTTTTATCAAACCTTAGGTATTAAACCGGATGCGGATTTAAAGACGATCAAATCGGCATACCGGAAATTGGCGAAAGAATACCATCCGGACAAGCATGCTACCGGGAAAAGTAAAGTATGGGAAGAGAAATTTAAAGCAGTACAGGAAGCATACGAAACCCTCTGCGATTCCCAGAAACGGAAACAGTATGATGAACAGCAGCTGGCGCCGGCTAACATTACCTATCCGGGGATAGATTCGGTTGACGAATCGTTTGAAGTGTTTCCCTTCGATTATTTCATGCCGGATTGGGATGAAGAATTAATCGCTGAAAATTTTGCGATGACCCATTTTGCCCATACTGAAGATTTGGAAATTATCTTATCTCCCTATGAAGCGAAAGAAGGTGGGATTTTACCGATCGATTTACCGGCATATTTCGGATTTGGGTTCTGGACCAGTCCATATGCCAAACATACTTTTACCATCAGTTACCCTGCCGGAGTTAAAGACGGTACTACTCGCGAACTATATATTGCCGAATACGACCTCTGGCTGCGAGTATGTTATCGGGTGAAAAAACGGCGGTAACGATTACGAAGTATCGCAGGCTGAGAGCCTGTTTATGGCGATGTACTCGAATATATATTTGCACCGACTAAAAGTCGGCGATACTTTCCTATAGTCTGGAGGTGGTGGGTATGATCATCACCCGCCAACAGATTCATATTCTATCCTCGTATTTAGGTAATAACTTACCGGTAACCTCATGTTATCTTAATGTCGACCAGAAACAATATCCGCAGAAAACCTATAATACCGCATTAAAAGATTTAATGAAACAGGCGCAATCGCATAATGCGACTATGCGGTTTACAGCCGATCAATTGAAATCCATTGCCGCAGACCAGCAGAAAATCGTTTCCTATATCAATACCGAAATCGCTGATGGGAAAACGCGCGGTGTAGCGATATTCTCTTCTTCCGGGAACAAAATCTGGCAGGTATTTCTGCTGCCGCGACCGATGCCGAACGAGCTGGTTACGGATCCCCGACCTTATATCCAACCGCTCCTACGGTTATTGGATGAATATGAACGATATTGCACGGTTCTGGTAGATAAAGAGAAAACCCGGATTTTTATGGTATATCTCGGTGCGATTGAAGAATATACTTCGCTATTCGATACCATCCCGAAAAATGTTCGGGAACCGGGCTGGGCATCGAAATCGCCCTCTCATATCCAACGCCGGCATTTGCATCATGTCCATCAGCATCTGAAACATACCGCAGAAGTGCTCTGGACTGATTATAAAAAAGAACCGTTCGACCGGTTGATTATCGGAGGGACAGCAGAAATTCTAGCCGATTTCGAACGCTGTTTGCATAGTTATCTCCAGCAGCGGATTGCCGGTAGAATTAATCTGGAACTCAATACCCCGATGAAACAGATTCTTGACGAATCCTTAAAAGTAGAAGAGAAAATCGAACGCGCTGCGGAAGCAAAACTAGTCGCGAAATTATTAGAAGGGTTCCAGACTCAGCAATATTGTGTTACCGGGGTATCGGATACCCTTTTAGCATTACAGGAAGATAAAGTCCATACTTTGGTTGTAGCCGATGGATTCAAACGGGCGGGGTATAAATGCGGACATTGCGGGTATTTTAATATCGATAGCGGGAATTGCGCGTTCTGTTCCCAGAAAATGGATACGGTACCGGATATTATCGAAGAAGCGGTCAAACTTGCGGTTAAACAGGACTGCGAGATTGAATATGTGGTGAATCATCCGATAATGCCGGAACTAGGCAATATCGGGGCTATTTTGCGGTTTAAATAGCTGAATATGCGAGGAATCGGCAGCAGGATGCCGGGTTATCTACCTATAGCGTATTTTCGGCATCCTGCTTCTCGCAGTACTTTTCCATCCTTTAAACCCTTATCTTTTATATGCTATATTGTTATCCATTATATATATTTCTAATGGAGATACCATGTCCAATCTTAATACCCAAATCCTGCCGGTAATCCCGCAACCAAGACGATTTCATTTAATGTCCGGTAAACTCAAACTTGACCGGAATACGAAAATCATTTTACCTAATCCGGTAACCGAATCGCAAAGGTTTAGCGCACATCTGATTCAAGAGCAAGCGAAATCGTTAACTGGAGTAGCGATACCGATTCAGGAAGAAGATTCTTGTAATGAACCCGGATTGCGAATAGTGTTCGGGAAATTCGATCAATATGAATCGAAACTCGGTGAAGAAGGTTACAGCATCGCTATTGGTTCACCGGAATTAAGAATTGATATAGTGCAACAGAGAAACCCCGGTGCTGAAAATACTATGGAACCAATAGTGGTAATTGGCGCTAATACCGACCGGGGAATGTTTTATGGAGTGCAAACGCTGCTGCAGTTGATGGAAAAGAAGGGAAATCGCATTTACCTGCCGCAAATTATTATAGAAGATTATCCTTTATATAAGATTCGAGGGGTATCTGATGATATCTCACGCGGACAGATATCTACGCTCGATGATTTTAAAAATATCATTCGCACTCTCGCCCAATATAAAATCAACTTTTATCTGCCGTATATCGAAGATATGTTTTCGTTCGATAAGTATCCGGAAATCGGGCTAGGACGCGGCGCGTTAACTAAAGATGAAGCGCGGGAATTGGTCGCGTATGCTAAACAATACCAGATCGAGATAGTACCGATATTTGAATGTCTTGGGCATCAAGAGCGGATGTTGCGGATTCCATCGCTCAATCATCTGGCGGAACGACCGGAGAACCCGTGGTGTTTATCTCCGGTAGTAGAAGAAGTGTATTCCTTCCTAGCGGATTGCATTCAAGGGTTGGCGGAAGTGTTTCCGTCACCCTATTTCTGTATCGGCTGCGATGAAACCGATGATTTAGGAAAAGGGAAATCAAAAGACCTGGCTGCGAAAATCGGGAAAGACGGGGTCTTCGCCCAGCATATTCTCAAAGTTAAAGAAATCGTCGACCGGTTTGGCAAACAGACCTGGATGTATGCGGATATGCCGTTCAATCTAGAATATCCGAATTTGTTGGCGAAGTTACCGAAAGATATTGTGATGATAAATTGGATCTATATACCGGCAGCAGATTATGCCCGGGCGCATGCGATTCAGCGGTCCGGATATCCGCAGATAGTAAGTCCGGCATTGCATAACTGGGGCCGGATTTTCCCGGATTGCGAAACCGCAAGTAAAAATGTCAACCAGCTGCTGAATGTCGGATATAAAACCGGGGCGATTGGCGCGATTCAATCGTCTTGGGGCGATGGCGGCTGCGAAAATTATCGGGAGTTTAACTGGTATTCCTATGCCCAAGCAGCAGAAGCGAGCTGGAATCCGGATAAACTCAACCGGGATTGGTTCGATAGCGTTTATTTCCCGCAGTTCTATGGAACGAAAGATAAATCGATTCAGAAGTTACATCAGAAACTGGCTGAATCGAATAGATATTTCAGATTCTATTATGCAACTACCGCTTTCGTTCTCTGGCAAGACCAACTTGAACGACGGGCGACGAATATGTTATCGAACCGAACGCTCCGCGGTAAACGGTTAGCGAAAATATATCAGGATTGCCAGAAATTATTCCCCCAAGCGGAAAAAACCGTTACCCGGCATCGGGACCATCTCGACCTATTTAAATTCGTTATCGACCGGATAAAACTGCTATCCATGCGGTTACAGGTTCCCGATCGAATGGAGCAGGCGATGAATACGCTCGAAAATCAGGAAATTCCGGGTACGGTTAAACTAGAAACACTCGAAACTCTAATTGCGTTTGTTAATGAACAGAAAACATTACTTGACCAACTCAAACCAGAATTCGAGCGGCTATGGCTAATCTATAACAAACGGCCGATGGTTGAGGTTAATCTGGCAAAATACGATACCCTGCATTTATATTACGATTCTATACTCACTGACGCGAAAATGATGATTAACTGGCTTAAAGTCGTCAGTCGATTATGAAATTAGTAATATTCTGCATTAAATACAACTTATCCTTATATTATTCAATCTAATAGCTATAAATCCACCTTCATTTTGATTCTGGAGTTAAATCGGAGTGATGACGAGGGATATCCGATATCCCTCGTCAAAGCACAAGTTCGCAATAGGATATCATGCCATTTAGACCCTAGGTTTATTTCGGACTAGGGTATAGGGATATCGGATATCCCTATATCTTTCTTCGCTTATACAAGACAAAAAAATCACTTTTGCAGGCTGCCAAACTGATCCGGCCATCCCTAGATTTAGATATAACAATTATTTCTTATTGATATATCTATAGTTACGTCTTAATGTTGAATTTTTCTCAATTTGAGAAAAATTCAAGTTGGCTTATGTAACTCGATATTTTTATATGAGATAGTAACAGAAAAACAAATCAATAGAAAAAAACTGATAATGATTTGACAAATGATAACACATTCAAGCATACTATTAATGTTGTTTTTACAAATTTCAAGTCTTACTATAGTAATATATAAACTAGATGAAAAGCTTAAAACCCCGAAATCCTAAATCGGTTTTTATAGCGTTATCGTACACAACCGGAAGCATACCCCCGAAAATCGAACGCGTGATAACAGAAATATTTAAAGAGTGGGGATATGAAGTTCATACCGGCCGGGAAGGTGCCGGTGGAAGTATATTAGGTGAAGGAATCAGGACTGTAATTCGTGGTTGTCGCATTGGGATTACCATATACAATGAACCTCGACATAATACTTCTTTCGAATATGGAATTATGTTCGAACGAGAAATGCCGGTTATCCCTTTTATCAATACAGCTCAGCATTTTAATTTTGATGAAGAATTATCAGATATGAAAGGAATTATCTGGATCCCATATAACGATCAATCTGAAGAAGTTCAAATTAAAAAAGAAATATTAGATAATCCAAGTTTCAAACTGGCACTAGAAAATATTACGCAAGAAATCATACAAGATGCAGTTACAGAAAAAACACCTGAAGCTAATAAATTTGCACAAATGGTCGCGCTACCCAATACTGGAACGGTTGATGAACTTAAAAAAATCACACAAAAACTACAATTAACAGCAGATGGACTTGATTATTTCGGGAATGCGTTAATGGAGCGAGTTCCTCATCAACATGGTACACAACGACGACAAACTATACTTGATGCGATCGATCAATATAAAAATGCTGGAAAAATATACTATACCACCTCTAGACTAGATTATGCTAATGTCCATAATAGTCTGGGTATTGCATATAGGTATCTAGCTGAGATGCAAGAAAGAAAAAATCGAGAAAAGACCTTACAAGATTCCATTGCTACTTATCAAGAGGCATTAAAGATATATACTCTTAAAGATTATCCAGTGGATTATGCTATGGTCCAAATTAACCTTGGTGGAGTTTACTGGATCTTAGCGGAAATGAGGGATGGAAAAGCACGAGAGGAAATTTTACAGAAAGCAATTACAGCATATCAGAATGCATTAAAAATCTATAATCAGAAAGATTTCGCAGTAGATTACGCAATAATCCAAAATAACATTGGCCTTGCATATTGGAATTTAGCAGGGATACAAAAAAGACCGATACTGGAAGAGATTTTACAAAAATCGATAGTTGCATATCAAAATGCATTAGAAATTTATAACCGGAAAGATTTCCCGATTCAATATGCGACAACGCAAAATAATTTAGGCATTGTTTATATTGATTTAGCAAGATTAGAAGAAGGAAACGAAAGTATGGTGGTTATACATGATGCTATTAATGCATACAAAAGCGCTTTATTAATATATAACCAAAATAACTATCCGTTTCAATATGCAGCAACTCAAAATAATCTTGGTACTGCTTATAGTGTATTAGCAGATAAATTATCTGGGAAGATACGAGAAGATTCTTTAGAGAAAGCGATTAATGCTTATCATAAATCTCTAGCTATTCGTACTCGAGAAGCTTTTCCAGCAGATTATGCAATGACAAAAAATAATCTTGGTACTGCTTATTTGAATATTGCGCAAATGCAAGATGGGAAAGAACGGATGAAGTCAATCCGTCTCGCCGAAGAATGTTTCGATAATGCTGCTCAAATCTGGACTAAAGAGCATTTCCCACATGATTATACCGGACTGCAAAGAAATCTTAAGATATTACAAGACTTGAAATCCCAAAATTCTTAGTACCAAGTATTGTAAATCGAATAATAGTATTCGCCCTTGCTACATTAAGTTCTAACTCTATTATTTCCAGCCCTCAATAAAACTACATTAAGTCTCAACTTGTATTATTGACCAATGGTCAATAATACAACATCACCATACTATCTTTCTTAAAAATCAGAATCAATCTAAATTTAGTAATAGAAGTGTTGATCTAAGAGGCTGATTATACAGAAGGTAAGTACTAATTATTTAGATATACCGATTTTGGTACTTGGTACTTGATACTTGGCACTTAAAAGAAACTGGAGCTGACGGTCGGATTTGAACCGACGACCTGCGGTTTACGAAACCGCTGCTCTACCGACTGAGCTACATCAGCATCAACCTTGCCAAGAGTCGCATCGACTCGCTAAACTAAAATAGAATATCATAACTTTCAGAAGAGTGTCTAGATGAAGGAATGCCGTCGATGCGACTCTCGGCTAGGAAATCCCAAATCCAAAATCCAAATGTCAAATAAATGTCAAAATCCAAATTAACTTTGGAATATTAGAATTTATCTTTTTGTTTCGAATTTCGATATTCGATATTCGAATTTGTATTAATACAGCATCCAGAATCGGTCTACTTTAGTCGGATTAACTTCAACCGCAATATATCCGGTCCGGGTTTTCATATCGCTGCCATAACTATTGGTTACCGTCAAAGTAACCGTATATACCCCAGGATAATAATAAGTATGCGATGGATGCTGGATAGTACTGGTAGTCCCATCCCCGAAACTCCATAGCCAACTGGTCGGTGCATCCGCTGAAGTATCATAGAATTGTGCCGTTAATGGTGCCATTCCAGCGGTTGTAGTCGCATAGAAATTGGCTGTCGGTGCGCTAGGTAACGAACCCGGATATTGCAGATTCCATAATCCGGAATACATTATCGCCGCATAGATATTCACTCCATTAACCGCTACTCCCCGCGTTCCACCCGGTGTATCATAATATCCGACTTCAACCGGATTTGCCGGATCGCTGATATCAATTACTCTGATACCGCTGGTATCAGCAGCCAAATAGGCATAGGTACTATTTAATGCGACACTATAAACCGAGCCAGGAGAATCGAATCGACTGACTTCAGTCGGGTTCGAATAACTGCTAATATCAACTATTCTTAAACCGCTGGTACCATCAGCTAAATAAGCATAGGTATCCCGAACTGCGACCCCCAGCGAATTCGCTCCTGCGGGAACAAAATATCCTACTTCTGATGGAGCAGATTTGTTGGTAATATCAATAATTCGTAGCCCGGTGGTTCCATCAGCTAGATAAGCATAGTTCCCTTGAACTGCTACTCCTTTTGAAGAACCTGGAGTATCACAATACCCAACTTCCGCGGGCGAAGAGGCAACACTAACATTAATAATTCTTAATCCGGCAGTATCGGCAGCGATATAGGCATAACTACTATTTACTGCTATACCATATGCCGTACCATCGAAACTGGTATATCCAATTTCATAAGCCGTTGTTGGGTTACTGATACTAATAATACTTAAATCATCCACCCCATCGGCGATATAAGCATAAGTCCCATTTACTGCTACTCCATACGCACTGCCCCAAGTATCATAACCGCCAACATCAATCGGATTCGCCGGGTTGCTGATGTTATATATTCTTAATCCATTAGCTCCATTAGCTAGATACGCATACGACCCTTGTAATGCTATCCCCTGGGATAATGAAGTCGGCCGATGCGACCCGGATTCAGAAGGACTGGTCTTATTAGAGATATTAATCACTCTTAATCCATTCCAATCAGTAGCGAGATACGCATAATTCCCTTGTACCGCAACCCCATATGCAGAACCGTTGGTAGTAAACGCTCCAACTTCAGTCGGACTTGAAGGAGTGGTAATATCAATAATCCGGAGCCCATAATAATTATCATCGGCAACATAAGCATAATTCCCGCTAACCGCGACATCGCGCGCTACTCCGGGAGTAGAACAGGTACTAACCTGTATCGGACTAATCGGATTGCTGATATCCAGAATATGGAATCCGATCCAGCTCCCTGCAGCGACATAAAGATAAGTACCGTTAATCGCTAACGATTCCGCACCACTCCATCCCATATCATACCAACTAACTTCTCTCGGTGTAGCAGGTGCACTAACATCGACAATCCGAATCCCATAATTCCCGGTACCCAGATAAACGATATCCCCGGTTTTAGCGATGCTGCCGGCATAGCCATCGGTATCGATATATCCGACAAACTGCGGATCGGCAGGAGTATCAATATTGATAATTTCCAAACCATAATACCCTTCTGCAACATATGCATAGGAGCCACTGACTACACAAGCAACCGCTCCTCCCTGAGTATAATATTGGGAAACAAGTGAAGGTTCAGTCGGATCGCTGATATCGATAATACATAATCCACCAAGATCATCGGCTATATAAGCATAAGAGCCATTAACGGTTATCCCTATCGCTTGTTCCTCTAAGGGAACATAACCGACCATCTGTGGATTCGCTGGATTGCTGATACTATAAATACTCATGCCACCGCCTTCAGCGACATAAGCATAAGTTCCTGAGATAACGATATCTTTATGCTTCCCATCAGTTCGCCCGAGGAACTTAACATTCGAAGCGTTAATCCCGGAAGTGCGATGGAAATCCTGATTTATAGCTTCCGCTGCCAACGGAGAATATGATTTTGAACCTGGCGTCAACCGATATCCAAAATATTTAGGCCGTACCGTAAAATACCCGGGGGGTAATGACGGGATTATATAGGCACCAGTACTATCGGTAAAAGTAGACCTTGAAGAATAGGTGGTATCTCCACTAACCGACATATAGGAATACCCGGATAAAACCACTGAGACATTATCAAGTGGGGTATTATCGGTATCCCAAGCATATCCGCTAAGATTGAGGTTATAATTGCTCGGATTAATTCTAAAATCAGCGGTTATACTTGATATCCCCGGAAGAATATTTTCTACAATAACTCCCGTGGTATATCCTGCATAGGCTTGGCTATTAGGAGCAGACGTCGGCGAGATAGTTTTCCCGGAAACATAATAATCCCCGGCATCGGCACCATATGCATAGGTTTCGATTTCTTCCAACCCATCAGCTTCCATTAATCGAACCAACTTATGCCGGCTATAACTATTTCCATAAATGAAATTACCACCGGATAGCGTCGCATCAATATGCCAAATAACCAATCCGTTGGTTGGATAACCAGTATCGTTACTAAATCGGGAACGGTTCTGGACCAAATAATATTCATTAAAAGGATTGTCTATGGTTGCACCCGGCATAATCAATACACTATCCGGATATAGCGATGAAGGACGAAGGGAAATAGTAGAACTCATTCCGACCGTTCCAACAACTTCTGGAGTTAACCAATCTAACATCCATTTACTAAATCCATTATGGTCACCCCAATTAGCATCCATCATATCCAATCCACCAACTCCACCGCGAGGTCCTACTGAATCATTATAATCATATAAATCCGGTAACCCGAGTGCATGGCCGGTTTCATGAATCGAAACTATATGATCAAAGGTACTCCCCGTACTCCAGTTTGATACTTCCCATATCCAACTAAATCCGCCAAGCGTTTTTCCATCTATGGTATAAGTATCATCCCAGAAATAACCATTCCATGACCACCAGAGACTTGACCATTGACAATGCGGACCAGTCCAAACCACGATGACATAATCAATCACCCCATCATTATTATTATCATATTGGGAGAAATCATGCGATGCATTATAATAATCTAGTGCTTCTTCAATTAATACCGTTGCACTTGACATATCATAGGTGCTATCAACACCATAATAAGACCGATTATGCGCCGCTCGATACCAACCGAGCGTATTCCCTTGAATAGTCAGCATTCCATACGATGACCGGACATAATAATTTTTCAAACTTTCATAAGGAAAATCGGATACGGTTCCGTCTCCATAAATCTGGTTATTAATAAGCGCCGGATCATTTTTATGCGGATAATCCGGGAAGTCAATGAGCAAGGTAAGTGTTGTTGGGGCACCTAATGACTGCAAAGGAGGATTATACGGCAACAGCGAGCTTGCTGCCGGTTTCCCGGATTTCTGCGATTCCAGTTGGGCTAGTTTCCTCTGAATCAATCCCGGATGCATTCTATTGTTGCCTAATTTCTGTGCAAAATCTAATTTCGCTTTCAGGGTTCCCTCGTTGCGATACTTTTCTATTTCCCCCGGCGGCGGCGGTTGCAGCGAAAAAGCTAATTGACTCAACAACCATAAAAAAACTACTACATAGATACTATATTTAATCTGTTTCATTAACCAACCTCCTAAATTTATTATTTATATGACCGCATCAATAAAAATACAAAGGAACAAAGTACCCATACCTCGATACTAAGTTCCTTGATTTTTCAGGTTATAATTCATTAACGTTAGCCTAATAAAGCATCCACAGTCGATCATCAACTTTGGTCGCTCCACCGATTGGATATTGGAAGAACCAGACTCCGCCATTTTCATTTAGTTCGACCACCGTAAATCCATCTACCGCCACCCCCCAGGCGGAATCCGGATTATCATAATAGGCTACTTCAGTCGGAGCAGCCGGATTACTGATATCGATAATTCTTAATCCGGCAGTATCGGCGGCAAGATATGCTTTCTCCCCGACAACTTTAACGCCATAAACGTTTCCTGCCGGAGTAAATCGGCTGATTTCCACCGGATTAGAGGGGGTACTGATATCAAGAATAATCAATCCCGTTGTCCCACCGGCAAGATAAGCATAATTCCCACTAACGGCGACATACCAAACGGTAGTTGGGGAAGAATAATGCCCTACACTTACCGGATTAGAAATATTACTGATATTATATATCCGGAGCCCATCAGTACCGGTAGCTAAATAAGCATAATTGCCTGCTGCTGTCACCCCATAAGCCCTACCGGAAATTAAAGTGGTTTCAACCATATAGTGCGGATTGGTCGGATCGCTGATATTCATAATACCCAATCCATCGTTCCCTTGGGCAATGAATAAGCAGGTATCGCGCAAGTATATTCCATAAGGGATACCGTAGGTCCAAGGTTGTTCGCCTACTTTAAACGGAGTTGCCGGATTGCTGATATTAAGTACCGCTATTCCTTCAAGCGCATTCGCGACATAAGCATATTGATTTTTAACTGCTACATCCATCACTTCTGGATTCATACCGATATAATAAGTAGTAGTATATCGGCTGATTTCATGGGCATAATCCGGATCACTGATATCATATATTCTTAATCCACTCCGATATCCGGCAACATAAGCATAATTACCACTTATTGCGGCGTTATATGCTATACCCGGCGGATTTAAATTACCTTTTTTACTCGGACTGGATGGGACACTTACATCAAGCACATTTATTCCGGCATAATCATTGGTCATATACAGATAATTCCCGGATTTCGCTAAACCGGTAGCAAATCCAGGTGATTCTACGGATGTAATCACCATAAGATTGTTTGGATCACTGATATCGATTACCTGAAGTCCATAATATTCATCGGCTAAATATGCATAAGAGCCGCTAACCGTAACATTTAATCCTAATTCCCAAGAAGTACCACTCGTTCCAACGGCATAAGGATGCAATGGATCATCGATATCCACTACAACCAAACCATAATATTCATCAGCGACATACGCATATTTCCCGGAAATCGCAACATCGCGCGCATTATACATATCGAGACATTGCCCTACTCCCTTCGGAGTGGCAGGATTGCTGATATCCAAGATAAATAATCCTTGATAGAAGCATGCGAGATATGCATAATTCCCAACCACTTTAATTCCATAACACCAGTTCGGAGCGATATAATGCCCGACTTCGTATGGATCAGTCGGATCGTTGATGTCGATTACTTTCAAACCGAATCGTTCATTGAGAACATAAGCATAATTCCCGGAAATAGCGATATCAGTCGCCATTCCACTATATATTCCCTGATCGATATAAATCTGCCCGACGGTATGCGCGGCAGTGGGATTACTGATATCGATAATATAGAATCCGCCATAATTATCCCCAACATAAACATAATTCCCGGATACCGTTACTTTTCTTGCCACATCTTCCAGTGGAATCTGGTAGATAAGCTGGAACGAAGTATTATTACTAATTTGCAGAATCGATAAACCGCCACCTTCGGCAACATAAGCATAATTCCCTTGAATAGCTACTCCATAATATGATCCACCGCTCCGACTGCATAGTTTTATCTTATCGGATTCAAGACCATATTTTCGAACGAAATTTATATTAGAAGTATTACCACTTAAGGAAGATACTGTTCGTTCGGTTGGTATAAATCGATATCCATTCCGATTCGGAGCAACGGTATAGGTACCATACGCCAGATAATCGAATATATAATTACCGGAAATAGTGGAGTTTTCCAATCGACTGGTTCGGCCGGTTAATTGCATGGGAATGTTTTTTACCGGATTCCCACCGGTATCAAGGGTATATCCACTTAATTGATGTTGATAGCTGGAGGGAGTCATTAACCGGAATCGGGCATTCATAACCGTACCAGTCGATGAAATATCGGAAACGATGATACCAGTAGTAGCGCCGGTATAATCACAACTGCTTGGGAAGGAATAGGTAGAGAAAATGGTTCCCAAGACATAAGTATCATAGGTTGTAATAGTATCGGTGCCATAGAAATCGCCGGGATCGCAATAGGTATTGTACTTCTCGATTTCTTCCAATCCATCCGCTTCCATTAGCCGAAGCAGTTTATGATCGGTATTACTATTGTTATAACGAAAGTCTATATTGTTCCATAGCGTTGCATCGACATGCCAAATTGCCAAACCTCGACCTCGGGGAGAAATATCCGCATCATTACCTATCGGAGAACGGTTCTGGACCAGATAAAATTCAGTAAATGGATAACCAAAACTCATCCCCGGCATAATCGCTACACAATCTTTATTTTGCGCGGAATTCCGGAGAATAATAGTTGTATCGGTACCGGGAGCATTAATAACCGTTGGAGTTATCCAATCTAAAATCCATTTACTAAATGCATTATGGTCATAATAAGAGCTATCCATCATATCAAAATCGCCAATTCCGCCATCCGGCCCTTGCGTATTATCATAATCATAATAATCCGGTAATCCTAACGCATGCCCGGTTTCATGAATCGGAGTATTTGGATCAAACCCACTGCCAACTGGATTCGATTCCCATTGCCAACTGAAGTTAGTTAGCAACCTTCCATCCAGCCAGAATGAATTATCATTAAAATATGAATTAAATCCCCACCATAAGGTCATCCAACCGGTATCCGGACCGGTCCAGAACACCATAAAATAATCAATATATCCATCACCATCATTATCATATTGGGAAAAGTCATGGGTGGCATCCAAAGTGGTGAGCGCTTCTTTTATTATTTCTGTCGGAGCTAAATAAATGTTATCGCCATAATATGAACGATTATGCGCCGCACGATACCAATCAAATACCACTCCTTGAATCGTTAACATTCCATAAGAAGACCTTAGATAATAATTTTTTAAACTATCATAAGGATACATGGTTGAACTTCCATCACCAAGCGTTTGTAGATATATTGCTGAAGAATCAACGGTATGAAGGTAATCCGGGAATTCTATCAGGAGAATAAAAGTTTTCTGAATACCTTTTGCGCCAAGATTGACTCCACTAGGTGGAGTCAAAAAGGTATTTAAGGTTTGCTCTTTATCACCACGGAACTGATTTAGCTTTTTCTGTAATAATCCGGGGGCTATTTTATTATTGCCAAGATGCTTGGCTAATGCCACCCGTTCTTTTAACTTTCCCTCTTTAGCTAATTGTTCCAGTTCGCCTTTTCGCGGTGGTTCCAAGGCCATAACTACGCTTGAATATATCAGCATCAGCCCTAAAACCAAACCAAGACTATTCATCCTAATTTTAAACATAAAAATATCCCCTATATAAAATGATGAAATGATTGTTTTTTGTGTGAACGGTAAGAAATTCCCCTTAAATCTTAAACCTTACTTCTCTAAGGTATATTTATCATAAGAGAAATCAGAATATTTAGCAAGTAAAAATGTACAATATTATGTATTTAGTATTCTAATTTTATACTTTACAAACACCTGCATATTACGGTATATTTATTTCCTTAATTTCATATTACGACTTACCTAATAACATCATATTATTTCGTGCCGGAGTGGCGGAACTGGCAGACGCAAGGGACTTAAAATCCCTCGATTGGCAACGATCGTACCGGTTCAATTCCGGTCTCCGGCACCATGCCTTTCTAACCATAATAGGATCATCGTTTTGCTTAATATTATTCATCCGGCCACTGAATATACTCGGCCAATTTTCATCCTATTTTAAATAATGTAAGCAATGGTATGACAAGAAATTATTACACTTACAATGGTGACATTCTGATTGAAAAAATCCGCATAAATAGAATCAATCTTAGGGAAGATATCGATATTTCTTCAATAAAAAATACTATTTGTTATTTCTTAAATTATTTAAAAAAGCATCAGTTTCTTTTTTAGTCGGAAGAGCGGGAATAGCACCCGGTTTGGTAGTGGTTAATGCACCGACAGCGTTCGCTCGATCAAGAATATCCGATATTTCATCCGGTGTTAATGTATCCAGGTTGATTTGAGTCGGCTGGGTTTCTAATAATCCAACTAAAACTGCTGCGACAAAACCATCGCCGGCACCGGTAGTTTCTACCACCGGAACCGATAGCCCGCCAAAATATTTATGAATCCGGCCATTATTAAAATAACAGCCTTTCTCACCGCGCGAGATAATAATCCATTTAACGCCATAGGCGAATATTTTCTGGCATCCTGCATCAAAATCTTTCGTTCCGGTAATTAATTCCCATTCTTCTTCACTCAACTTAACAATATCGGCAAAATGAAATCCTTCTCGAATTTGTTCTCGGGAAGCTTCTGGAGAAGGCCAAAGTGATAACCGTAAATTGGGGTCGTAGGAAGTAACCAAACCATATTTTTTTGCTAGCCGTAACGCAGCAAACGTCGTTTTTCGGGGTAAGGGATCGATCATACTGATAGAACCATAATGGAATATTTTAGCGGTCTGGAAATAGGTTTTATTTAAATCCTCGGGTGATAAAAACATATCCGCTCCAGGATTACGATAGAACAGCATATCTTTATTTCCATCACTCCTGACTCCGACAAATACCAAAGTGGTTCTTGCGGTAGGCTCAAACTTGAGGAAGGTAACATCCACTCCATTCTCTGATAGTACCTGCGCAAGATAATGCCCGAACGCATCTTCGCCTACTTTTCCAACAAATCCAGAAGTATGCCCTAGTTTCGCCACACCAACGGCAACGTTTGCTGGCGCTCCCCCAGGAGCTTTAACGAATCCTGGTGCATTGCCAATTGTAACATCGGCAGTGGTAGCGACAAAATCTATTAAGAGTTCTCCAAGACAAAGTATTTCGACTGGCATAGGATTAAATCAGAAGTTATCAGGAGTAAGTTATTTGATCAACAACTTACCACTGGTAACCAATATAGTTTATTTATATAATTCCCAGGCATCGATAGCCGCATAGGTTAGATTCGCTTTCAATTCCAGATCATCAAACCACACCGTTCCGGTTCCGGAACCATACATATAAAATAGACATACTAACGTAAATTGGGTGGCATCCTCGGCATTCATCGGATAATATATCTGGGTCCATCCGGTACCCCAGCCTAGACTATTCCACCCGAATCCTGGACCCAGCCAATACGGAGTACCATTCGATTTCCATTCGAGCATACAGGTACCCGATCCGGAATTCGTTCGATTCGTTGAAGGAGATAGCATCCAGACACTCCCTAAGTATTCCCGCGATGGAACGATGCCATCAACCGACTGCCAGACGCTTGCCGAACCGGAAGCCCCGGCTATTTTTAAACTAAACGCGCCTGAGTGTTTATTCCCCGTATCAATACTTACCACTGGACTTCCTGACCACGCGGCTTGCGAGTAATCGAGTAAAGTACCGGTTTCGAAAGAAGGATTGCTAATCAAATTCGCCGTAGTTCGGAAATCAAGCAAATCTGTAACCAGCCGCCCGCCACTAGCAGTATAGTTGGCTAATTTTATTTGCGCACTACTATCCGCTACAAATACCGGTTGGCCGGAGGGAACATAGAGATACGGGTAATGATTGATACTATCAAGCGAATATAACACATCCCATGGCTTATCTAAATGATAGAGCATTAATCCAGCCCAGAATCCTTTATCCAGGTTATTGATATCTTGCGGCGAAACATATACCGCGATATTCGATGGCGCTGGCCGAGTTCCCCAACTATTATCCCGGTTAAACTGGGCTATACTGGTGGTAAATGCATTATATTTCGCACCGCCAATTTCGCCACTACCATATTGAAATTGGCAGCCGGAAATATACGGTAAACTCTCGGTAAGGTACTCGGCGACACTATATGCTGGAGTGCTAATATCAGAGGTAAATTCTTTCATCGCAATCACCGGTTTCCCTTGATTCCATAGATGGGCAATTCCATTGGCATAGAGTGTAGCAAGGTTACCTTCCTTTCGGGCTCCAAAACCCCAAGGATAATAAATGGGGAAATCAGTAATATCGTTATAGTCATAGATGGGAGAACCATACCGCTCAAAAGCTCCGAAATCCGGGTCGAAGGTTCCTGTTACCAAAAGGTCAGTATGATCTTTTATTGCATCTACGGTAACTTTTAGGTATTCCCGGATATACCACCGGCGGTAAAGCAGCCAACTGCGCCAATGGTCTAGATTTCGCGCGGTATCGATATCCCAGGGCGCATATACCGAACTTAACGTTGAGAAACCCAACCGGCTGATATTGGTACTGTTGAGTGAAAGATATAACCGATAACTATCTTCAGCATAATTCCCATACGGTACCCAGGTTTGCAGCCCTTCACCTTTTGGATGCGGATAAAGTGTAGTAAACATGGGATGTACTTCTCCATCCGGCATATGAAAGAAATCATAAGCACTAATAGAAAATCCGATTATTGGCGCGTGGAAATACCCACTTAATGCAGCAACGGCACTTTCAAGCTTACCTGTATGAAATGCACGAGTTGCTGGATTCATAATATCCGGATAATTATGGACATATTGATAGGGATAACTAGTATACGTCGAATAATCCGGAGAGAGTTTCATATTGCAAGTCTCATTCGAACCTAACCAGGACCATAGACTACCATAATTGAGTTCGATAATCACCGGCATATTCTGGTTTTTACAGGCATTAAGAAAATTTAGCAGACTACTATTACCAATAACACTATTATAATCTATCGGAATATAGATCACATTGAATCCATCGGTTTTATATCTCAGTACATCCGATTCACTGCCACCACTTACCGTTAGTATTACCGGATTAAATAATACACTATTCAATGCGAACGCTGGTTTACCGTTGGGATACGCGGTCAATGATAGACTAAATTGGATAGTTGATGAACTACTCGACGATGTCTCGGTTAAAATCAAATCGTCATACCAGACAGCCCCGGTCGCACCAGAACCGAATAAACCATAATCCAGGATAGCGGTTATGATGGTATCGGTAGCACCGGTGTTAAATAGAACGGTCACCTGCGTCCAGGTAGTTGCATTCGCTACGGTAGATGAGAAGATATCTTGGATAACGGAAGTATCACTTGGTCCAGTTTTGATCTCCAATCCGGTTTTCCCACTGGCAGGACTATATCCTTGGGTTAATGCCCAGCCGGTATACTGATAAGCAGTATTCGGATGCACCGAAAATAACTGCCAGACGGTAGCAGTTCCTCCACTACTACTCTGGATTTTCAATGATTGACTACCCGTTTTGGATTGACTACTATCGATGGAAAAAGAACCGGTACCGGTCCACCATGCTTGTGTATAAGCATTCAAGGTCGTATCTTCAAACGACGGATTCACCAAATAGTTCGCCTGCACAAAACTTGCAAAAAGCCAGATATAGCCAAGAACCAGATACCACTTGTTGCTCTTAATATATGATGGCATTTATTTCTCTCTTTTATTATAAACCTGGGGGGTGATTCTGATTTATTTGAGTTAAGTTACGTTCGGTTTTGATCTTTGCGTTTTGTCCCTAAATTTTAGCTACCGGTTTCTTGAGTGACCTCGATGCATCCCGAATGGTCTCGGGATATCCTGATACCTTTCTGTCTATCTATACTTATATTCTAGAGACGCACGCGGTTATTTTATCTATGTTACGATGCTATCGATACCTTATGTATATATTCTATCTTAAAAATCAGATTGTCAGTCTGACAATTTGATTTCGGTATCGGTTACTTCAGGTATATTCACGCTAAGCATAATGAATCCAATATTTTTTCCTTTTGGAAAAAGATACTTCACTACCGCTATGCCTGCACGCTATTTCAAGCCTATATCGCTCGATATCGCTTATTAATCTGTTCTACTCTAGCACCAAATCGGTATCACCTTGAGAGATATCCGGTACCGGTCTCCGATTATTCCTTATATAACACCTACATTCTTAACGCTTAATTGTGGAGTGAGGAGCAAGTAATAATCCACTGCTTGCTCCCTACTCCGGTACGAGCGTGTGCCTGAAACCGGATAACCACTATATAATATCCTGCGTTGGATGCAGAACCCGCCTTGGTCTCATTCGGAATCAGGCATACCGCCTCAATCCCAAGGTTGATCGGATACCTATAAACTATAAAAAAGCTGTTTCGAGATTAATTCCCGCACGCTTAATATAGTCTGGCTTAATGGATTTCCATGTTGCGATCGATTAAGCATACTGTTCTGCTAAATCCATCGCAATATCCACCCATTCCCAAATTCGGTTAGGTTCATGGCGGCAAGTACTAACCGAATTATTTACCAGCTCTACGATACAACCCTGGGTTTTTTTAAGCACATCTTGCAAATCGACTCGGACAGCATCCGGGTCCCAAACCGTTTCCGATAAATGATTTCCGGTTGGTTTAAATGAATAAATATATTGGTTTTGCAACTCAACCGCAGCTTTTTCTCGATCTACCCACTGACTCATCGAGACTCTTCTTAACCGTGGAATTTTCTTAACATACTGCATCTTATGATGCAATGGTTCACAACATCCATAACAGTTTAATCCAAACTGCGATAAATATTGCCGTTCATACTGTAACGCAAATTCTTCGTGCATCATTGGTGAAACATCAGCGAACACCTGACTCGTAGCAAATCCCCACATATCTATTGGCCGGACTCGCTCAGGATTATAATCTTTCTGGGGAAGCTCTTCGATAAATCCCAATCCACCGGAACCGATTTCATTACTGTTATTATTTAATCTCAGGACATGATGATTTTCGAGTTGCGCTAGCCGATTCAGCCATGCCGTAGTCATCCGGGCCATAACCTCATGCACCCATTGCGGCCGTTCGATTATATCTATATATACTTGCTCGATACCCCGCATCATACTAAACCAATCTATGAAAGATGCTATCGGATGACTACATCCAAAACTTACTGGAGTGAGGATATCTCCGAAAATATCTCTGACCTGCTGATAATTTCGTTCCGTAGCATCCCAGTCAACTTTAATTTCGGGAGTTTTAATCAATTCGATATCCGCTTCAGTTTGTATGACCGGCTGGTAATGTACTGCTCCGGTATTTTGGTCCGGAGCGACGGTTTCTATCGGCACGCCGAATCCGGTATCATGAATAACCGTTGGATATTCGATAATCGGTTCAACGACCCGATCATCTTTAAGATATTCGGCTTGATATAATCGACGGCGGAGTTGTTTTTCATAGTCCCGGGAGAAAGTATCTGTGGTGGCTAAGCTTTCCTCCGGCAATACTTCCTGCCAACAGAATTCTTCCATATGAAATAGCACCATCGGCCGGACTCGTTCCAAACGATTATGCCGAGTCCACATCGCAGCTTTTTCTTTCTGCTCGGAACGATTACCGATTTCAGCCAACCTTCTTGCCAGGTCTCTTAATATGTTTATATCCGGTTGTGATATCATCATGGTCGATTCGCTGTATGGCCTTTAACTAATTTGCAAGTAAACAGGAAAGGGAATTGAACTATTTACTTCCCTTTCCTTTGCGAGAATAACAATGTCTGGAATACCAATCAAATCAACGGATGAAATACTCGGTTACTTGGTATCCAGAGCAACATAGATTATTAAAATGTAACGAAATACTGTTTATAACCTCATTATTTAACTGATATTTCACCTATTTTATATGGTGCTATCTTATGGATAACTTTACCGGATAAATCATTCATAATGAATTTTTTGCGCGCTCCATTTGATGAACAATTCAAACTCGCTACTGATTTGCCATGTCCTTCGTAGTACCGGCAAATAATTTTACCTTTTTCAGCCCGAATTGAAGACGGAATAATATTCTCATTTTTAATCTGTAATAGCGTTAAAGCCGGAGGTAAATTACCGGAATGTTTAGTATCTTGATATACACCAGTCGCTGGACGAGTCATGGCCATTGCCCAATCTGGAATATTCGCTGATTTCCAATCACCGGCATGCGGATATATCGAATATCGAATCACCTGCGTACCTTTTAATCGTAAATCGAACGGTTTCGACCAATAGCGATGCAATCGATTCGAGAAATCATTCGAATTCTTCCCCCAAGCTATTACCATCGCTAAAACATTATCTTTTACCCAATGTTTCAAGGTACCCTGATTGACTACCGCCAACGACCCTTTCGGAGAATCCATATCGATCCAATTAAGCGCAAAAATCGGCCGATGTTCCCGCGCTTTAACGGTACCACCGGCAATGCCATTATAGATATCGCCGGTATTGGCTAACGGCCAGTATACATTCAATTTGGTTTCATCATCCCAAAAATCACCTAAGGAACAATCATCAAATTCTAAATGCTGTTCTATATCAATCCAGGGTAATTCACGATAACACCATATTTCCGTTCGATATGTAGCTCCGGTGGTTAAGGTTCCGCGAATAATAAATAAATCCGCAACTGCTCCTTGTATTAAGGTCGATTCGACAGCCTTATCCCGGGAAGTAATCCAAACCTTATCTTGCTTAGCGCGTAATTCATTGCCAAAATAGGTCTGCGTTTTCAATAGCTCTTTTTTTGTTTCCTTGCAGTATAACTGTTCAAATAACCCGTCCGGCCGGATTTTCGCTCGATAAAACTTATTTTCAAAAACCACCGGTTTGGTTATCCTGGTACTATTAGCATCTGTTTTCTTTTTTGATACTGAGATATTATTTTTCTTAACTTGCAAGGGTAACGTAGTATAACCAGTTCCACTACTTTTAGTATTAAATATAATCTCGGTACTATCTTCTTTTGAAGAAGGTACGATTTGCACCGGGATAGATTTCCATTTTAAATCAGTAACGACAATATCCTCGGCTGCAGTAAGTAAAAAAGGAAGTTGGATTCGAACCACCGCTTCCTGCAATTTCGGGTAACTATGATACACAAGAATCGATTTATCCGTTTTCATTTTATCCAAATCGACCTGACTTGATAGCGAGCGCAGCATCGAATCCGTTTCCTGTTTCGCTTGCTGACTTACTTCTTGCAACCAGCCGATCGACTTCTGTCGTAATTCCGGTGCGCCAACCCAGTAGGCATCATGATGCTGGGTCTTAAGAATGGTTTTCCAGAGCCGGGTAAAATCGGTAGGTTTTTTCTTGGCTATGGTTGAAAGGAAAGCGGCTAGTGATTCGGCCTGAAGAATATCCCGTTCCGCATCCATATTCGCCCGGGATAACGCTTCTGCACCAATCCCTTCAACATAAGACCAATACGTATAAAACCGGGATTGCGATTTCGGCGGATACTTTTGAATTCGGGTTCGTAATGTTTTATCTAGCAAGATAAATTCGCCGGTATTAAGTCGGTCATCAATCCATTTATCATCCACTTCAATCATATCCGGCATATCGATTTTAATCGGCGGTCCGCAGAATAAATCACGCTGCATTTCAAATTCAGTAGTTTTCTCTATGGTTGTTGCCGGAATAGTCTGACTTAAATATAACGGTAGACTGGAGGCATCGAGACCGATCCATTGGGTAAACTCTTCCTGATTCACAAATGCCAGTTGGTCTTTATATCCGACAATTTCATGGCTGTTTAAAAAAGTAATCGCCCAACTAAATCCGGGAACCACGGCAAATCGATATTTATAGGCATTGAGCAGTTGTGGCAACTGCTCTGTAATACCCACTTCTTGCGCCGCATAGGTGTCAACCGGATAATTCAGTAATTGCTTAAATATACCCAATCCGATTTGAAATTGACGGACATTTGATTCAAATCCAAAATTCTGTAAATGCGGCTGAGCATAGGTACCGTTAAGAAACGCAAGTTTCCCCTGCTTAATCCAATGTCGCATCGTTTCAATTACATCCGGTGCTCGTTCTGCTAGATCTTCCAATTCCACACCGGAAATTTCATAGTTGATCTTTAAATCCGGATATTTGGATAATGCATTGAGATTGCGGCGTAGTCTTTCTATATAGGTTTCGATATCCGGTGCGCCCCAAGGTGGGGTTCGTTCGGCACAAACCGTATCCTGGTCGATAATTAAAAACATGGGATGCTGCGATATTGCAAACTGCCATTTCATAGATGGTTCTCCTTGTTTCCCTAAACTGGGATAAGTTATTCCAATTAATAATAAGATGATGATTATCTTATTGCGCATATTTCGCTTCTCGATAGAATCCATACTCGTTGGTATAGTCTATAAAAAAGCCCTGAATACTTTTTGGTGGTTATCGGTCATTACATAAGTCCAGGTTCTCCTATTCATATTGGTTCTTTTGTGGTTACATTTTAATAACTTACATAATTGTGTTTAATAAATACCTTGAAATATAAGGCTAAACCTTGATATACATTCCGCTTATCTTTTAGTAAATCTCAGCAGCGCTTATAAATCGCTTTAAACAATAAATCACTTCCCTTACTATTATTATTTCTTTCTAACCTTATAAAAGTATTAATTCATTCTCGATACTAGTATTAACCATATAATAAGGCCAGTAATAAATTACCGTAAATGCAGATGCTTCGTTCCTAAAAATTATATCTCCTTAATAAGCCCTTCTTTAAGTTCTAATAGATTCTCTATACTCCTAAGGTTAAACTATTGGGAAAAGCTTGGAGATCAGCTTTTCCCAATATATTTCTCCTGATGAACCATGCAGCTATATCAAATATTGAAACCGATTAATTAGAAATAACTCCGTCTATCCATTGCATCATCAATTAGTAAATAGTGCCGCCAGTTCTGAAGTCGAAGGTACCCAATCATATCGGGTTTGGCCTAATGCAGAAATAACCAGATAATAGACTAATCGATGCGACTCGTTCGCGGTTACTGATTGTTCAGTATACCAGTTAGTCGGATTATAATAATGCAACTCGATGGTATCCGTTTGGTCAATCGCACCGTTGGTATCCCATGATCGGCAATAAGAAGTACTGGAATTATCCCAAGTTACCGGTACCAACGCTGCCGCAACATTAAAGGTGGTTCCTCCATAAGCAACGATATAATCGCCACTATTTGAATTTAATACTTCACCATCGAAATAATGTACTGCCGGGGAACCGCTCATATCCTCTGCTGTCATCGAAACAATCGCATTCCCGCTATATCCATTTCGATGCACAATTGCAGTGGTTGCGAAACTATTCATCAACCAGCCAAATTCGACCCAAATTCCATTGATACTATTGGTCGCCTGATTAAACGTTACCTTGGTATCCGTTTTGACTACAATTAATCCCGTAGAAGTAACGGTGATTTGCTGGCTGGTGATATTACTAAAAAATGAGGGCGATGCATTAGCCCAACTCCCATGCCATTGGATGACTTTTCCATTATTTGTATCAACCGCAAAAGAGACCGACGTCCCATCTGACCATAGGTCTGGTGGTGTCCACCATACCATACAATGATCATAAAATCCGCCACCGTTCGCTAAAAGATTACGGTCATTCGGATCTCTCCATCCCCGGATGTCCGTCCAACGACCATAATTATATTTCGGTGAAATATACCCGACAAATTCATTATATGTGGTATCAAATATTTGGAAATCAGTATCATATCCTGGTTGCGTGGTCAAATAAGTATAAGTAGTAGAGCTACTTAGTGTGCCCATTGCGGAAATTTCGTCGAGATAAATAACCACTTTATTACTTACCGCGACACTCGCCCAATCTCCATCATGATAATAAAATCGCAAGTGGCTGAGATTTGATATATCTCCGATGCTATTGATCGGCCATTCATGATACGTCCAGGTCTTTTTGGCAATGCCCGGGGTCCCGACATTCCAGTTTCCCAAGTCATTACCTGTTGGATAAGGATGCTGCAGATTCGGCTGGATAGTCCAATCCGTTTTATTCGTAGCAATATCAAAATACATCCATACCCCGATTGACGTCGCTCCGGTCCAATTTCTTAATCCTGCAGGGACGGCCATCTCAATAGTAGGATAATTCCCACCCGGACTTCCGGGTAAGGTATAGGTCCATTTAACACTTGCGGAACCAGATTTTTTTACTGATGTATTGCGGACTGTAGTTTGAGATCCCTGTCCATTACCGCCAATCCAACTGTTGGTGACTGGATTAGCAGCGTCCATATTAAATATTTTCATATCACTTAATGCAAGTGTAACACAACAAATACTCATTACGACCAGTGTTATTCCTTTCATATACTTATTCATCTCTCAATCCTCCGATTGAATTATATGCTAGATAAATCGAAATATACACGGTACCATCTTCCAATGAACTATTGATTGTAAATACCTGGGTAATGTTGCATTGCAACTCTGCCTAAAGACCTAATTCCTCCTTTCAATTGAGATATTGCGTCTTGGGACCAACGTGCCCTCTATTACCGGACGTTTTTGAGACTATCTAAATTCCCTTTTAATACAGCCAAACGAATATCGCAATGTTCGCTGTCAAAAAATCCATTAGGACAATAATACATTACATATAAATCATCCGCTACTTTAGTAACATCTGCATCTTGGACTAGCAAGACCTGCCCATTTTCTACTTTCCAATTCAACCCATCTTGGCTGGTTGCATATCCAGTCCAGCAGCCTTCAGCTCGAGGGCGTCTAAATTCCGCATAATACATATACCATTTTCCATTGATTTGAAATACTTGAGTGAATTTATGCATATAGGTTTCGCGGACACCTTCTATACGCACCGGTTCTGCCGTTCTAAAATCGAAATCCGTTTCATTCTTCGATTGAACTCGATATAGTCCTTTGGGTTCTTTATTTCTATCCCAATAATACATATAGTAATATCCGGATTTAACATCATGAATCACATGGTCATCTTCAAAATCCGCAGGAGATACTTCGTTGCTAATAATTCCTTTTTTAACAAAATGCGAACCATCGATAGACTCAGCGTATCCCCAATGGAACTTACCGTTACAATCACCCTGGGGCGTTCCCCCATACCACATTTTGAATTTTCCATCTTCATAGATCACATACGGATCCCAGGTACCGCCACCATCCCATCCTTCTTTACTAACCGGTAATACCGGGTTGACCCGATCTTTTTTCCAATGAATACCATCTTTTGATGTAGCATGGCCGATTTGGATCGGTTTTGCCCATCCCCATCCTTCGTAATACAGGTGAAATGTTCCATTTACAATCACTACACTCATAGAACCGATAGCCCAGTCATCCCATTGCCCTTGTTTTCCCCGGATTAGGATCGGATTGCTTTTATATTCCTTCCATTGATTTTTCCCAGCAATCTTTTTAAGCGGTGACGCATAAATCGATTTGTTGCTTGAATGCGATTCTTGCGCCATAACCGCGACATAACTAAACAGAAATACTAACATTGATAACCACACATATTTTTTGATTCTCATAGAAAACATTTTCCCCTTTTTTTTATAAGATTTTATATTTCAATTTTGAATGTATATGCATGATCACAAGGTTTTACTGCCGGCCATGTAATCTGTAATCCATTCGTATTTTGTTTCCATTGCAAACGACCGTTATATCCCAATAGTGAAACTCGAGATATTTTCCCGATTATGGTATTGCGGGCTAATGAACTAATCTTGTAATTTCTAGCATACTCGGGCCAACCTAAGCAGATAGCGTATAGGGTATTCCCTTTTACCGTAAATCGGATATCACGCGGTGTATATTTCGGTTCTTTTAACTCGCTGAACGGTCCGCTTTTTTCCATTTTAGTCGGTCCTTCTCCATAGATAAACCATGCAGTCGTGTCATAAATAGCTTCCCCATTAATTTGCAACCAATTCCCTATCCCAAGAAGCCGTTCTTTTTCTGCCTCGGTTATTTCGCCATTGGAACGCGGGCCAACATTGAGTAAAAGATATCCATTCTTACTGACATTATCAACAAGGACATGAATAAGTTGCGTGACTGATTTATATGGCACATTTTGAATATAGCCCCACCCGTCTCCATCATCAACCGAAGTATCGGTAATCCAATCAAAATAAGTCAAATCATCCATCCGACCTCGTTCGAGATCAATTAAACCGGCTCCGGGAGGTAAATCTCGATTCTTATAGATCACCACTAATTCCCGATTCCATTTCTTTTCTTTATTATAATAATAAGCAAGAAATTTGAGTTTGTATGGTTCAATAATATATTTCAACCCAAAATCGAACCATAACATATCCGGTTGATATCCATCAATGACTTCATATAATTTGGCTAACCATCGGTTTAAAAATTCCCGGTTAGGAACTTCTTGTTTCTCCCATTCACCTGGTTGTCCATATCCCTTTGGCTTAGAAGAATGATTATGTAACGGGCCATATAATCGGGAATATTTTGGATTTGCGGTGTCAAACTCCTTGATCCAATGCGGATAAAAATACCAATTCTCCGCATGATGAAACGCCGTCATAAATTTCATACTTCTCTGCTTAATAGCTTTTTCAAGTTCCCCGACCACATCCCTTTTAGGTCCCATTTTTACCGCATTCCATTTGGTTAATTTGCTATTCCACATAGCAAATCCATCATGATGTTCAGCAACCGGTCCGGCAAATCTGGCACCCGCTTTTTGGAAAAGTTCTGCCCATTCATCCGCATTGAATTTCTCTCCAGTAAACATTGGAATGAAATCTTTATACCCGAACTGTGCAGGATGTCCGTAAGTCCTTAAATGATATCTATATTGCTCACTTCCTTTCCGATACATATTATATGGATACCACGTTCCATTAGGACCATACGCTGGAACAGAATATACTCCCCAATGCGTATAGATGCCAAACTTGGCTTCTTGAATCCATTGCGGAGTTTTATGCTCTTTAATTGAATTCCAATTCTCTTGGTATTTATGTATTATCAAATCTATCTTAACCTTTCATTTCTCCATAAGAATCAGAAGTTTCTATGCTTATGATTTTTTTCTTTTTTCATAATTCTTTTCGGCTTCTTTAAATGCTTGTTCTACGGACTGCTTCCCTAACAACACTCGTTCATAAGCTCTACCGAATTCATCCATAATGAGATTGGTATAATTACCATAAAATCCTTTACCATATTCAAATCCATCGATAAATACCTTTTCTTTCTTCTTATCATTAAAGAAAGGATCATTGGCAACAGACTTTCTTGATGGCCCCGCCATACCGGATTTACAACGGACCAATTGCCCTTCGGTTCCAGTCATAAATTTAATAAATTCCCAGGTTTCTTTCGGATGCAGTGTATTCTTTTTCATTACTGTTGCCGTAGCTAAATTGACAGTACCCCGGACTTTCTTTTTTGGTAGAGGAGCGACATCATATTTTAAGTTTGGCGCGTTCTTTTCAGTATCGACCATATCCCACCACCCGGAAATCATCATTGCTATTTTCCCCATGTGAAATCCTTTGGCGATATCCAAATCTGAAGCTTGGCCATGGGATGGAGATGCATGATGTTTGAGTGCAATATCCGCATAATATTGCATCGCTTCCATTGCTGCCGGCTGCGTTAACAGTATTTGGTCAGGATCATTTTCTTTAAACACCCGGCCGTTATTTGCATAAATTATCGGAAAATAAAAATCGGGACGACGAGGTAAAATAATACCCCATTGATCTATGATCCCATCTTTATTAGAATCAATTGTTAATTTCTTTGCGGCAGCAACCAAATCATCCCAAGTCCAGTTTTCATTTGGATAGGCTACTCCGGCTTTATCAAACATATCTTTATTATAA
>JBHGBB010000080.1:0-14870 GCA_041946755.1 bacterium
GCCGTAAGTATCGATGGCAGGTTCTTTTATTTCGGTGATGCTCAACAAAACCAGATAGAAATCATTCGGCAAGTTACTCCGGGAGTATTCGAAGATACCGGCATGCGGGTATATACCGGATACTGGTCTTGGCAGTTAGCAGTATCTCCTGATGGAAAATATTTGGTAGCTAATGACCATCATGTTCTCGAGACATTTGCAATTCAGGAGGATGGGAATCTGGTTTCGGTATTTAAATTTCCCTTCGAAACTACGTTCGGCTATGGTCCCCATTATTTCCAGTTCGCCTATCCCCCGGCACCGACGGAAGTTAATTCACAATGGCAGCTTTATAACTAGAGGGAAGAAGGAAGATGAAAAAACCGTAGACCGTAGACCGTAGCCAGTAGACAGGGAAAGCATAAAAAGAAGTCAGAGGTCAGAAGTAAGAAGTAAGAAAAAAAACAGTAGACAGTAGACCGTAGTCAGTAGACAGGAAAACCGAAAAAAGAAGTCAGAAGTCAGAAAAAGACAGTAGATAGAATATAGTAGATAGTAGCTAGGAAAATTAAAAAAAGAAGTCAGAAGTCAGAAGTTAGAAGTAAGAAAAAGACAGCGAGAAACATTAAGAAGAAGGGCGGGGAAACCCCGCCCCTACTTTAGTAGCACCGCTAATCTTGCTTGATAACCACATCGTCAAAATAAACCGCTTCCCAAGGATTCCTAGGATTTATCCCAACTAACTGAACCACATTATCCGCACTTATCGGAGTATAAACAAACCGGAGTTGATGCCAGGTTCCGGGAGTCCATTTCCCGGGCTGGTAGATGATATTGCCACTATCGATAATCTTCGCATAGCCGGCAGCATAATCGTAACAATAAAGGTATATTTTCTGGGTTAAATCGATTGCACTGGCATCGCTCATAACCCAAGCAGAAATATATGCCGGTTTCCCAGCCGTTAAGGTAAAGAGTTGGCTGGCTTTCCCTTTCATCCCACTATCTTGAGAAAGTATCAAATCCGAATAGGCATCAGTCCAAATCCCGGCAAAAGTCGCATCGCCATATTTCTCAAGTATCCAGCCGGTAGTGCCGGTATCAAAACTCGGATTGGTTAAGGTCGTAACAGTAGTTACCGGCTGCGGTGCGTCAGAATATACTTTAATATAATCGATACATAAACTACCGGTTACCCCGCTATACCCTTGATTGATGGCTACTAATTGAACCACCAGATTCGTACTTTCCGCATAAGAGGATAGTTCCAGCTCATCTTTAACTTGATTTACCTGCCAAGCCCCGGGGAAATAACCGCTACCATCATAGACCACTTGATTCCCGCTAACCGTAATCGCATTAGTTGCATCCAACTGCTGTAGATATAAATATAGTTTCTGCTGTTTAGCCGGATCGGAGATATCAGACCATACTTTAGCTTTTGCCGTATACCATCCGGTAGTCGGTACTGAAAATACCTGGCTTAATTTCCCTTTTTGTCCTGGTATCTGATAGATAACCGCATAGCCATAAGTGGTATTGATACCTAACGCACCCGGAGTTGCAGCATCGCCGTATTTCTCAAAATACCAGTAATCAGTATCACTACTAGCCGTAAAATCGCCATGATTATTGAGATATGGATTAAAGGTCAGATTATCAATCCAGGTCCCTTCTTCTGCAGTTGGTGCACCGGTATGGTTTTCGCGAAATGCTACCTGGAACGCACCGGAAACCGGCCCTCCGGCAGGAATCGTACCCCGATATATATCGAGATTATTGAGTTGCGCTACCACCTGATTTGCTGCTGGATTTATTGATAGAGTAAACGTCGCCCAACCGCCATCGCTAATACCCAGCGCAGTCCGGGTCGCTGATCCGAGCAGTTTCACTTTAGTAGTATCCATATTATCATTATGGGCATAAACAAACTCAAACGTTCCCGGATGGTCAGCTCGCCCATTATATAACCCTACTCCACTGCGATTTTCGTAGACCAACCAGTACCCCGATTCATATCCGGATTTATCCAAAGTAGCTTTAGTGCTGGTAAAGAAATTGCTGCCTTGCCGGCCGCAAATACCGATCGCAATCGCTTGTGTCGTTGCCGTCGATGCCGGAATATATATTTCTCCGGTAACAGTATATCCGGAGCTATTCTGCCCAAGAGTAGCATCACCGATAAATCCGATCACTCCTCCACCGGTAGTATCGATACATCGATATGCATTCCCGCCGCTTGGTGATGCCGGTAATCCAGCCGATAACGGGTCAGATACGGTAAAGGATTGAAATGTTTGGAACGCATTTACCGGTGCAGTAGAGAAATCATAATTGGTACCGGAAGTAATCGAAATGCCATTCGCAATACCGGGAGTCGCCGGCATAACCGAGAAATCGGTTCCATTAATCCAGGTATTGGCGCCATCAGGATATCTACCGATAGTATACGTCTGCCCGCTGCTATTCGTCCCGGAAGCAACTTCGCCTATCCAGGGATACCCGTTTTTGGTGACTCCCAAGGTCTGTTTCCGATTCAAATCACTTAACCCACCCCAAGCCTGATATACTACCGAATCATATACATTGCCGGTTACCGCATTAAAAATCTGGATTGCGCCCGGTTGAGTGTTCGGTATATTCTGAGTGGCAGAATTAGTGAATACCTGATTCACATTCGCCACTCCGGTATCGCCGACCACCCAATATCCAAAACCATTCCCGGAATCGGCAATCGTTCCGGTAAGGTCTATTGTTGAATTTACCGACCCATCGGAACTATTATAGAACCGGAGTTGCATGCCTGAAGGGAACGCACCTGCCGGACCATAGATTTCTACATATTCCTGTGCTATATTACTATATCTGAACTCGTTAACCACATAATTCTTACCTCCGGGATTAGTCGGCATATACGAAATCTCATCGAAATATACACTTCCCGACCCGGAACTCCCACCTTCCAGAATAAACCCGATAAATCCGATATCTTTCGCCCCAGTAGTAGCCGCATCAAGGGTTCCATTCCCGGATTTAAACGCCGGTTCTGCGGTAGTATACGCGTTGATTTGTGTGGCATCAGTCAAATCCCAATCCATAGTCTGCCATCCAGCAGAGGCTATAGAATATGGATTCGACATCTCCAACTGCCGGGTAGTATCCATCACTACCATCCGCACCTGCCGATCGGTATAGGCGCCTGCAGAATATAGATACGCCCGAATCTTCGCATTCCGGTTTACAAAGAACTTCGCCGCATTCGTATCTATAGTCCCGGTGTCATTATTATCATTCAATATTTCATGCCGGAAAAAGAGTTTATTCCCGGAAGTACTGGCAAAAGTAAACGTCACCTGCATGGCATTATCCGAATAGGGCGGTTTACCGGTACCGCTGGGTGAAGTAGTCAGCGCCGCTGCAGTCCCGCTCGCTCCTTTGGTATCAGGCGATTCATCCGGATCCCGCCATCGCCAATCCCGGTCAGCATCAGGCCCTTCGAATTTCTCGACCAGATAATTCCGATTCCCCGGTGGACTAAATATCTCATTATAGAGCTGGAATAGTTGGGGATATAACCTGGTTTTTGTAACCGAAGTACGCGAAATCGGGTCATAAGAACTCTGGGTTGCCATCCAATATAACGACCAAAACGCTATACCCCGTAATCGTTTCCCGTTATTAGCATCATTCGAATCTTTCCAACTTTTCGCCATCCGGGATTTAAATTCCATCGCTTCCGGGTCATCAATAACATGGATTCGATTCCCGGAACCGTCGTTATAGGTATACCAGCCGGTTTCATCACTCCGATGATAATTCTCGGTATAAGGACCATTATATGTCGGTTGGAGGGTAGAATCATAATAGGCGGAGAAGAATCCGCCATTCCCGATATCAGAAGTTATCGATGAAGTATAGGTTGTTCCGGAAGTATACCATTTATGGCTATACGCCGAAATTGCCAGCACCATTTTACTCGGTGGCACTCCAGCATTAAGATACGCATTTACCCGGGGAACATAATATGCCGCATCTGATACCGCAATCGGATACGTTGCACCTACCGACCAGTCATAACAACTATAAATCACATAATCTAAATACGGCATTATACTAGCCAGATTTATTTCTGAAGAACTATATATCGCATCAACATAATAGCTGATTTCATAACTCGGATTTATGGCTTTCAAAGTCGTTGATAACGACTGGGCAAACGCTGCGATACCGTCCCGTACCGCAGTATTAGCGATAAACGGTTCAAAATCGAAACTTACCCCCTGGCAATATCCATCAGTTGTAACCGCAGAAGCTATATTATTGACCAAGGTCTGGCGAATTGAAGGGCTGGTAAATACCGAATACTGCACCGCACTACTGAATCCGCCACTAGAACTACCATTGGCAATAACCATAATCACTTTAGTTCCATTAGCCTGTGCCGCACCGCCGGCTTTAAGCCGCGACGGCCGATTAGTCCAATAATATAAGTTTGATAAAGTACCGGAAGAATTAAACCAAACAAAACTAGACCCGACATGTGTTAATGCCGGCCAGAGGTAATGATAATCATATCCATAATCAGACTGCTGATATCCAAAAACGATAAAATTCGTATCCATCCCATGAACGACATTAACCGGCGCGGTTATAGATCGAGGATTAATCAGTTCCTGTTCCATCGCCTTGATTTTATCAGGCTCTAACTCGAGTTTATATTTAACCGCGTCTAATACCTGCTGCCCGTGAATAGAAACTCCCTGTTGCTGTGAAGGTATCGGCTCGGTGGTTTGACTAGAATAAGTATCACTAAAAGCAGGTATCGAACCTACGGCAAACCATACCATCAAAACGGCTAATATAACAAAAACAAGAGTACTTCTTCTCATGATATATTTTCTCCTCTATATTAAAAATTAAAAGCAAGTTAAATGATGATGAAGGAAGATGGAGGAGGGAGGAGGGAAGCAAAAGATTTTGCCTCTTTCTTCCTAGCGCAGCGGTCTTCCCTCATCCTTCGGTTTTCTATTCGAACAGCCACCAGAGCTGTTTGACTTCTGTAGCTTCCGGTGTAACGACAAAGGTTACTGATAGCGTTCGCGGACTATTCAGTATTCCAGTCGCAGTTATAGTCACCTGGCCGCCAGTATAAGTTCCTTGGGTTAACGACCCGACTTTAGTTCCGACTTGAACAGTTGCTGCACCGTATGCATTAACCGTCCCTGAAACAGGAGTGATATATAACCAAGTCGCGTTAGTAGCTGCAGACCAGCTGAAACTTGGTGAACCGTCATTAAAAATCTGCAATGATTTCGTTGCCGGATTCAAGCCGCCTTGCGATGCCGTGAAACTCATGGTAGTCGGTAGAATCCGTAAACTCGCTACCGGTTGGTTTATCACAAAGGTTACGGTAAGAATCTGCGGGCTATTCGCGGCACTTGATGTCGTAACCGTTATCTGACCGGTATAGGTGCCATACGATAAACTACCCAGAGTAGCTCCTACTTGAATCGTTTGCGCGGTATAGGTATTAACCGTCCCGGTAGTCGAACTCAGATATAACCACGATTGATTGGAACTCGCTGACCAGGTAAATCCCGGTAATCCATCATCGAAAATCTGTAATGCTTTCGTTGCCGGATTCGAGCCACCTTGCGAAGTCGTGAAACTCATCGTAGTCGGTAGAATCCGCAATGTTGCCGGTTGGGGATTAACAACAAATGTGATCGAAGCCGTCTGCGGACTATAAACCGCTCCGGTTGCAGTAATAATTATTTTCCCGGTATAGGTCCCATACGTTAACGACCCGACTTTGACTCCAACTTGAGCGGTTGCCGCACCGAATGCATTAGCCGACCCTGATGCAGGGGTGATATATAACCAGGTAGCGTTTGTAGCTGCTGACCAACTGAAACTAGGAGACCCGTCATTAAATATCTGGAGCGATTGCGTTGCCGGATTCGAGCCGCCTTGTAAAGTCGTGAAACTCATCGTAGTCGGTAGAATCCGCAAACTTGCTGCCGGCGGATTGACGGTGAATATAACCGTTAATGTCTGCGGGCTATTCATCGCGCTGGATGAAGATAAGGTAATCTGACCGGTATATGCTCCATAAGTTAAACTGCCTAAAGTAACTCCGACTTGTACCGTTTGTGCACCATATGCACTAACAGTGCCTGAAGTGGAAGCAATATATAGCCAAGCCTGATTTGAAACTGCAGTCCAACTATACCCCGGAGTACCATAATTCAAAATCTGGAGCGGTTTCGTTGCCGGACTGGACGTACCTACAGTGGTAACAAAACTCATTGTGGTTGGCGAAATCTGCATAAGCGGGCTGGCACTCGCAGCACCAAATGTTATATTATCAACCCAAGTTCCTTCAGAAGAGGTTGGATTCCCGGTATGATTTTCGCGGAATGCGACTTGGAATGCACCGGAAATCGGCCCTCCGGTAGGAATCGTTCCGCGATACACATCGATGCTGTTGAGTTGCGCTGCCAACTGATTCATTGCCGGATTGACGGTAAAACTAAAGGTTGACCAAGCACCATCGCTTATTCCTAGCGCCGTTCGAGTCGTTGATGCAAGCAAGGTAACCTTGGTAGTATCCATATTATCGTTATGCGCATAAACAAATTCGAATGTTCCCCCATGGTCAGCTCGCCCATCGTTCATGCCAACTCCGCTCCGATTCTCAAAAATTAGCCAATACCCGGATTCGTACCCACTGGCATCTTCAGTCGCTTTAGTGCTGGTAAAGAAGGTACTTCCTTGCCGCCCGCAAATCCCGATCGCAATCGCTTGCGTCGTCGCTGTCGATGCCGGAATATATACTTCTCCAGTAACGGTATACCCAGTACTATTTTGTCCAAGTGCAGCATCACCAATGAATCCCTCAACTCCGCCTCCACTGGTATCAACGCACCGATATGCGTTTCCACCACTAGGTGATGCCGGTAATCCAGCATAAGTAGGGTTGGTTATATGCAAGGTATCGTAAGATTGATATAACGAAGCTGGAGTAGAACTAAAATCATAATTAGTACCCGGAGTAACTGAACCGCCATTAGCCGCTCCCGGAGTTTGTGGCATAACTGAGAAATCACTCCCATTAACATAGGTGTCTTTCCCATCCGGATACCGACCGATAGTATAAGTTTTGCTACTGCCATTCAATCCAGGACCAACCGCACCGAGCCAAGGATACCCATTTTGAGTAACCCCGAGGGTTTGTTTCCGAATCAAATCACCCAACCCGCCCCATGCCTGATATACTACTGAATCGTATACATTGCCTGTAGTCGCATTAAAAATCTGGATTCCACCCGGTTGGGTACTTGGTATATTTCGCCCAGTAGAATTAGCAAACACTTGATTTACATTCGTTACTCCAGTATCACCCACTACCCAATATCCATATCCACTGCCGGCATCAGTAATGGTTCCGGTAAGGTTAATAGTGGTATTAACTGAACCATCTGAGCTATTAAAGAATCGTAACTGCATGCCGGTTGGAAACGCACCTGCCGGACCATAAATTTCTACATATTCCTGGGTAATATTACTATAGGTGAACTCATTAATAACATAATTTTTCCCTCCGGGATTAGTCGGCATATACGAAATCTCATCGAAATAAACAGTGCCAGATCCCGAAATGCCACCTTCAATGATAAATCCAACAAACCCGATATCTTTTGCTCCGGTAGTAGAAGCGTCAAGTACTCCATTTCCTGTCTTAAATGCCGGTTCAGCCGTTGTATAAGCGCTGATTTGGCTGGAATCAGTTAAATCCCATTCCATTAATTGCCATCCTGCGGTCGCTATTGAAAATGGTTTCGATTGTTCGAGTTGGCGGGCGGTAGTACTCCCTGAATGCGCGGTATCCATAGCTACCATTCGCACCTGACGACCAGTATAAGCTCCGGCAGAGTATATATATGCCCGAATCTTGGAGTTCCGGTTTACATAAAATTTCGCATGATTAATATCAGTAACTCCGGTATCAGTATCATCGTTCAATATTTCATGCCGGAAAAAGAGTTTGTTCCCGGAAGTGCTCGTAAACGTAAATGTAATCCGCATCGCATTATCAGACCGCGGTGGTTGCCCTGTACCCGCCGGGGCAGTGGTAAGCAGTGATACCGCAGAACTATATCCTTTCGAATCCGGTGATTCGCTCGGGTCCCGCCATCGATAATCCCTATCTCCATTCGGTCCTTCGAATTTCTCGATCAGATAATTATGGTTTCCCGGAGGGCTGAATACCTCATCACAAATTTGAAAGAACTGCGGATAATACCGCGTTTTACTTGAAGCTGCTTTCGCTATTGGATCATACGAAGATCCGGTGGCTGTACAATATAACGACCAGAACGCAACCCCGCGTAATCTTCTTCCATTATTCACATCGTCTGGATCCGGAAAGCTTTTCGCTAATCGGGTTTGATATTCTAACGCTTCCATATCCGCCCAAACATCCGTATGCGTGGTGCTGCTTTTATAGGTATACCAAGCCGCTTCGTCACCGGTTACATAATGATTGGTAAACGGCCCGCTATATCTAGGAATCAAGGTCGTATTATATAAACCATCAGGAATGCCGATTGGTGAACTTTTAACTGCTGACTGTCCATAGGTGGTTGCCCCATACCAATCATTGCCATAAGTTGAAAGCGCAAGAACCATTTTACTCGGGGGCACTCCGGCATCCAAATAACCATTTACTAATGGGATAAACGAATTAACATCAGAAATCGCATGGGGTGAAGAACCTGCCCAATCATAACAGCTATAAATCAGATAATTCATGTACGGTAAGATACCCGCTAAATTTATCTGGGACGAAGAGTAATATGAATTTACATAATAACTTAATTCATAATTCGGATTGAATGCTCTGATAGTAGTAGCCAATGCCTGAGTAAAAGCGGTAATTCCATCGCGAACCGCAACACTAGAAATCCAGGGTTCAAAATCGAAACTAACCCCCTGGCAATACGAATCAGTAGTTACTAGAGAAGCTACATTATTCACCAGATTCTGGCGATAGGTAGCATTGGTAAATACCGAATATTCGACATTCGTCGCACTATCCAAATTATACATATTGCATAATACCATGATTACTTTCGTTCCATTCGCTTGCGCTGCACCGCCGGCTTTTAATCGTGAAGGACGGCCGGTCCAAGCCGAGGGATAGGGAATATTCCCTTGTTCTCGGAAATAAACAAAACTAGCGCCAATGTGGGTTAAGGATGGCCAGATATAATGATAATCATAGCTAACATCCGATTGCTGGTATCCAAAAACGATGAAGTTCGTATCGATCCCATGGACGACATTTACCGGCGCTAAAAAAGACCGAGGCGCAACTAATTCCTGTTCCCTGGCTTTGATTTTATCCGGTTCCAGTACTATTTTCTGTTTTAGTGCTCCTTCTACCTGTTGCCCATGAATAGAAATACCTTGTTGCTGCACAGTCATCGGTTGGGTGTTTTGATCTGAACTGCTATTATCAACTGCAGCAAACGAATCCATACAAAACCATGCTATCAAAACGGCAGATATAACAAAAACTATAATACTTTTCCTCATGATATATTTTCTCCTCTATATAAAATAAGGTGATTTTAAAAATTAAAAAACTATACCGACTGATATCAGTCGTCATTAGTTCGAAAATTAATTATTCAGTTTTATTTCAAAGTGACTCAGTTCTACGGGTACTGCTGCACTAATGGTGATATTATCAATCCAGGTTCCCTCGGAAGAAGTAGGGCTGCCGGTATGATTTTCACGAAATGCAATTTGGAATGCACCTGATGTCGGTCCTTGAACAGGAATCGTTCCGCGATATACATCTCCATTGTTTAATTGTGCTACCAATAAATTCGTTGTTGGATTAATTGATAAATTAAAAGTAGACCAAGCGCCATCACCAATCCCTAATGCAGTTCGAGTTGTAGAACCTAGCAGAGTTACCTTAGTGGTATCCATATTATCGTTATGGGCATAAACGAATTCAAATGTTCCCCCATGGTCAGGCCGCCCATCATTCAAACCAACCCCACTGCGGTTTTCATAAATCAACCAATATCCGGATTCATAACCATTATAATCGTCATAGGTATCACTCGTAAAGAAGACACTTCCTTGTCGCCCGCAGAGCCCAATCGCAATCGCTTGCGTTGTAGCCGTTGAAGCCGGAATATATATTTCTCCGGTAACGGTATATCCGGTGCTATTCTGCCCTAAAGCCGCATCGCCGATGAATCCGATAATTCCACCGCCGGAAGTATCAACACACCGATACGCATTACCACCATTCGGTGATGCCGGTAATCCAGCAGTAGTAGGATTGGTTAAATGAATCGTATCAAAAGTTTGATAAAGAGAAGATGGAGCGGTAGTGAAATTATAATTTGTTCCAAGTGTAACCGTACCGCCATTTGTTACTCCCGGAGTCGAGGGCATAACCGAGAAATCATTTGCATTAATATAGGTATTTTTTCCATCGGGATATCGTCCCATAGTATAGGTAGTTCCGGTACTATTCGTCCCGGAACTAATTTCACCCAACCAGGGATACCCGTTCTGGGTTACACCCAGCGTTTGCTTTCTAATTAAATCATCCAGGCCGCCGAATGCTTCATATACCACTGAATCATACACACAGCCGTTGGTTACATTATAAAGCTGGATTCCAGTCGGGTCATCGTTCGAGATATTATCCTTTGTATTACTGAATCCGGTCGTATCATCTACATTCGGTACATTAGGGTCACCAATAACGAAATAACCGTATCCACCGTTATCATTGGGTATCGTTCCGGTGATATTGAACGTAGCCGTAATCGCACCTTGGGTGCGTTCGAAAATACGAATCTGCATTCCGGGAGGCAACGCACCGGCAGGACCATAGATTTCGATAAACTCTTGTCCTGGATTGGCATACTTGAATTCGTTAATAACATAGTTTTTTCCGCTGGGATTGGTATGAGAATAAGAGATTTCATCGAAATAGACTGTCCCTGACCCAGAGCTGCCGCCTTCAAGAATAAACCCGATAAATCCGATATCTTTCGCGCCGGTAGTAGAAGCATCAAGAATTCCGTTGCCGGTTATAAATGCCGGTTCAGCAGTAGTATACGCACTAAGTTTACTGGTGTCGGTAAAATCCCAATCCATCGCTTGCCAACCAGCGGTGGCGATCGAATATGGATTCGACATTTCCAATTGCCGGGTAGTATCCATTACGACCATTCGGACTTGTCGACCGGTATATGCTCCGGAAGAATATAGGTACGCCCGAATCTTCGAATTCCGGTTTACATAGAATTTCGCATGATTGATATCCATAACCGTAGTATCGATATCATCATTCAGCATTTCATGCCGGAAAAAGAGCTTATTCCCGGAAGTGCTCGTAAATGTAAATGTAATACGCATGGCATTATCGGACCGCGGTGGTCGACCAGTACCTGCGGGGGCAGTGGTAAGCAGTGATACTGCAGAACTATATCCTTTCGAGTCAGGTGATTCGCTCGGGTCCCGCCATCGAAAATCTCGATCTCCATTCGGTCCTTCAAACTTTTCTATTAAATAATTCTGATTTCCAGGCAGAGTAAATACCTCATCACAGATTTGGAAAAACTGGGGATAATACCGCGTTTTGCTTGATACCGTTTTCGCTATGGGATCATATGAAGTCCCGGTAGCAGTCCAATATAACGACCAGAACGCTATTCCGCGTAGTTTTTTCCCATTATTAACAGTATCACCATCCTGAAAACTTTTCACCAATCGGCATTGATATTCCAATGCCTCAGGATCCGCCCAAACATCGGTATGAGTAGTGCTGTCTTCATAGGTATACCAAGCCGCTTCATCACCGGTTACATAATGGCTGGTAAACGGCCCGCCATACCGAGGAATTAAGGTGGTATTATATAAACCGTCAGGAATGCCGAATGCCGAACTCTTGACGGCATTTGATTGATTATAGGTCGTTGCACCATACCAATCTCTACCATAAGTTGATAGTGCTAACACCATTTTACTCGGTGGAACCCCGGCATCCAAATACCCATTTACATAGGGGATAAAGGTGTTGACATCAGAAAGCGCACGCGGTGCAGTCTTTGGCGACCAGTCATAACAGCTATAAATCAGGTAATCCAAGTATGGCATGATATTAGTAATATCAATTTGTGACGAGTAGTAATGTGAATTAACATAATAACTCAATTCATAATTCGGATTAAAGGCATGTAATGTAGTAGCTAATGCGCGGGTAAATTCGGTGATGCCATCTCTAACAGCCGTATTCGATATCCAGGGTTCAAAGTCGAAACTTACTCCCTGACAATATAAATCAGTAGTTATAAGAGAAACCGCATTTTTAACTAAATTCTGGCGATAGGTCGCATTGGTAAATACTGAATATTCGACATTATACGCACTATCCAAATCATACATATTACAAAGCACCATAATTACCTTCGTCCCATTAGCCTGTGCAGCACCACCGGCTTTTAATCGCGATGGTCGATTAGTCCATGTTGACGGATTAGTTATAATCCCTTGCTCTTGGAAACAAATAAACCGAGTGCCAATATGGGTCAATGCCGGCCAAATATAATGATAATCGAACCCCGCAGAATCAGACTGCTGATATCCAAAAATAATAAAATTGGTATCAATCCCATGGACGACATTTACCGGTGCTAAGAACGCTCGAGGAGTAATCAAATCCTGTTCCATCGCCTTGATTTTGTCAGGTTCTAGCTCGGTTTTCTTTTTTTCTACTTCTTCTACTTGCTGGCCATGGACAGATATACCTTGTTCCTGCATTGTCACTGGTTCTGTTGTCTGTGCTGAGTAATCATTACCGAACGCAGGAAATGAACCTGAAACTGTCCATACCAATACCACGGTTAATATAACACGAAAAATATGCGTTTTTTGCATGAGCTATTTTCTCTTATTATATCGGTTTTCTATCTTGTTTATTTACTGTTTTATACGTATCGTATTCTTTAATTCCACAGCTGGTTCATTGGCAAACAATTCAAACCGACTCAGTTCTACCGGTACCGGCAATCCTTGATATACTTTTATATCATCGATATATACCGTCCCTGCACCGGTTAACGTCGCTTGTACATCACGCCAACCAATAGTCATATTAGAAAAAGTTTGGGTTACAAAATATCGCGTCCAAGTTCCCCCGGAAGAAATATTCTTATTGCTAGTTCCCCGGGTATAAGGACTATAGCTACCAGCCCAACCCCAATTGCAAGACCCGGCACCGAATCCGGTCTGAAATAACCAGGCGTCAATCGTCCAGGTCTGCCCTACTTGTATCCGACCATCGGTCTGATAGAATCCGGCACCGGAACCGCTAGTTTGGGCAAGGCTAACAACTCCAGAACCCGCATGGGCCGTAGTGCCATTTGTAATGCTTATTCCGGAATTACTGAATTCCCAATTCACCCAGTTCGATTGGGTATTATCAAATCCGGTATTTTTAATTCCTTGCGCTACAGTTGAAACATTGAAAAAATGAGTTGAAATCGCATCCCAATACTGGGTACTGGAGTAATCATACGCAAACGCCCAGAAACCGATACCGCCTATACCTAAATTATTGATTAAATCATATTTATAACCTAACGATTCCGGACTATCATACCAGGTTTGCCGCCAGGTAGTACTATTCAGTTGGGTATAATACCATGGAGTTTGCGATGCGGCATCCCAAACGCGAGTTGAGGTTGCCGCACTGCCTAACAGATTTGAAGTAACATTCGCATCGGTTCCATCATAAACCGTTGCATGGGCATTAGCACTATTTGCATCCCACCGAATCCCATATAAAGGATACCCCATGATAATTTTGTTCCGCCGGAAATTATTCGATTGGAGATATCCGTTTATTTTCGATAATTGGGAAAAGCTGGAATTATAATATCCACCACGGGATAACGGTGCGTTCGGTCCGGTAGACGCGCTTCCAGACCAGTAGAAGTTATACCACATGACAAAGATCGAATCGAGGTCATTAGTTAGACTATTCCAATCGAACAAACTACTTAATGGTTCCACCGCAATACTCACATGATACGTTGAATTCGCTGCATGGAAAGCAGTAGCGATATCATGCATATACGAAGATAAATTCGCTCGATTGGTAGAATTACTTGATACTGATTCAATATCGATAGTTACTCCATCAGCACCGGCATTGGAAACTAAAGCCAATAATGATGTGATAGATGTATATCTTGCACTAGGACTGGCTAAAAAAGTTGATCCAGAACTGAAATTTGTTGCACTTAATAAGACTTTGGTACCATTTGCATGTGCTTTATTAATTAAAGTAGTATTCGGCCAACCATTCGAATTACTTACGGTACCATTGGTATTGATCCCTACGCTATGCCAAGCGATATGGGTAATGAGATTATAACGTAGCCAATTGATTTTGGTATTGGTATCTTCCCAATATGGCATATATCCGAAAACCATCCGATTTACTCCCGGAGCAATTAATGTTGATAATGGAATCGGTTTTAATCCTGCAGGAGATTGTTCGGATAAGGGCTTGACATAACCTTCATGAAGTTCTGTTTCCAACTGATGGATACCTTTATATCCGGGAGGAGGGAATGAGGTGGATTCATATTCTGATTCTGGAGTATCGGCAAACACCGTTGAAGTAATTGTTATTATGAACAGAATAAGTATAAAAAAGTACGATTTCTTCTGATTCATAATCCAGTTTTCTTTTCCATAATAATAGATTGTATTTAAACCAATAAAAATAAAAGACTTGAGAGATAAGTTGAAAGAGTTAAATACACAATTTCATATCTTATCCATCA
>JBHGBB010000081.1:0-14826 GCA_041946755.1 bacterium
TCGACCACCGATTTTTGTTATTGATGTATATAGACGATATCATCGGCATGGATGGACGGTTATGGCGCGAGAGCTGCGATTACCACCCGATGTTCCCCCATGGTTTAGATATAATAATGCCCCATCTCTAGCGGTATTACATGCAACTTCTTCTTATTATGGAGTTCCCTATAGCCAGATTCGTGAGATTAATCGAAAGGGATATCGGCCCGGCGAAATTGTGACTTCGATAAATATCGCCAGCCGGTCGGGTAGGCCGGTAGGAACGATTTTAGGTGAACGAAGCAAAGGGAAACGATGGGAAGATATTGCCCGGGATAATCGAACATCGTTTGATATCATTAAAGCGCCACGAGAACGAGGGAAATCGGTGCGATTTAATGCACCGTTAAATGAACCGGGGATGAAAGTTCGCGGATTTGAAAAGAACGATAAAGAGTTTAAAGGAAAAGGGAACGCTTATGGCAGAAATGAGTTTCCGGGACAGCAAAAAGGTTTAGGACAAAACAAACCGGATGGGTTTAAAGAACAACCGACCGGTCCGGGAAATAAACCGGGGAAACCAGGAATGCAGAAATCGGAGAATATTACTGGAAAGAGTAGATTACTTGATCTAGATACCGGTTCAGGTCAGAAACCTAAACCATCGGGACAAGGTAATACTATGGGTGGCAACAAACCGCCGAAACAGGATGCCGGACAAGGGCAAGGGCAAGGTTTTCAGGGACAAAACAATACTTCCGGTAAAAATAAGCCGCCAAAGCAGAATGCCGATCAATCTCAAAAACCTAATTCTATGGGAAGAGGAAGTTTTTTCGATCGGAGTAATTTAGTAGATCAGGAGAACAAATCCGAACCAAGCAATACTAATAGTCGGAATAAACCACCAAAACAGGATAATCGGCAAACTCAGGGGCAGGGGTTCCAAGGGCAAGACAATCAGTATGAAAAAAACAATCCACCGGGGCAACTCGGCAATCCCGGTGAAAAACAGCGGTTTAAAGGGCAGCAGATGGGGTCGGGACAGGGGCCGCAAGGACAGCGGAATTCGTTCGGTGGAGATACCTCACGAAGGAGACCATCAAGGTTCTAGGTTCGGGGTAAGACCAGATAATTCTTGGGTAACAAATTCATTAGCCCTGAGAATAGATTCATTCTCAGGGCTATTTTTTTGCGAGTTATTGCAGAGTCGGATTTTTGATTAATACTACGTAGATAAAGTTGTTGGGTTAAGGTAAAGGAATGTATACCTAGAGCGGATAATTTTGAGTCCGGGTAGCCAGTCAATTTCCGACATCTAGTTCTAACCACATGATCCACCATCTTACCTTAACCGAACTACCGAGCCTTAATGCTTATGGATGAATCGGTTGGCTTGGTGAATTGAAAACCGTTGCAGTAAGGTAATTGAAATCGTCATCGAGTTTACCCAGATACCAGACCACTACTCCACCGCAATTCTTCTGCCGGGCGAATTCGATTTGGTTTCCTAATTGTTCTGACGAATTCACCTCAGCACTTATTCCAGCCAGCACTTTCCGGCTATCAGGAGCAAGGGTAACCGAATCGGTTAAACCATTCGTTATATTTTCATAATACATCATCGGGATCGCAATGTCGATATATCCTTGTTTCAGCCAGGTTGGCCAATCCTGCCCTTTTCCATCGATTTCATCCGGAGTCCAGACATCGGCGGTTATCAAGAGCTTCGGATTAAGCTTGCGAACCTTTTTGGATATCTTCTTCATAAACTTATTCAATTGTTCTTTTCGCCAAGAGTAGAATATTTTTACGGGTATCTTGTTCTCCGGATTATCTTTACTCAATTCTATACCGGTATCTTTTTTGAATTGCTTTTTGCAATAGTGGCAGAAGCAAAAGTCTTTAGTAGGATATCGGATGCGGTCGAGATTCAATCCATCGACTCTATATTTTTTTATCGGTTCGCATAAGAGGTTAATCATAATCCGATGCGATTTCGGGTTACTGGGGCAGAAGGAATAGAAATCTCCCCAAGCTTGGTTATGCAGATATGGAATCCCATTGATATCGATAGCGGTTAATTCCGGGTATTTATCGAGAATCACTCCTCGGGATTTATCTTTACTCGCATCTTTAGTCCAATAGGCATAGAACCCGAACTCCGGCCAGGCTTCTACCATCAACCCGCGCAGATGCGCTTGATCGATCAGCCATTGCAGGATATCCGGGTCGAGTGCCGTGGCTTTTTTATCTTGCGGCAGATATTTACTTCCCGGATACAGCACTTCTCCCCGATGCATCACCGGCAAACAGACCAGGTTGAAATGAACGGCAGTGAGTTTATCGAACATCGCCAGCATCGATTCTTTTCCTTTATACACATCGGATTTATCTACCCATACTCCCCGGATTTCACCCATCATATTACCTGCGGAAACGAAACTATATAAACTCAGGATTAAGCCGAAATATCCAATAAACCTGATCATTGTTTTTTTCATAAGCCTATTATCTTTCGTTAATAATTCTAGAATAAGTACAAAACATATTCAGCCATTACCTAACCTTAAAAAACAGAGTAAATAATGCGATTCAAAAAGTATTTGAAATATAAAGTATATTTTAACGCATAATTCCAATTAATGCTGGATTTAATAGGTAGCGTTGTTTAAAAAAAGTCTGCGTTTATGGAAACGAGACTATGTTCTAGCCATATTTTCGTCAGCGTTAACAAGGAATTATCGCGAGCTTTGTTTTTATGTCGTTTTTTAATACTATATTGCGGATTTTAATACCATTTGGCGATTTTTAGGGATTGACTCGTGATAAAAATAGGAAGATAATTTTACTGATATTATTTAATCTGGCTTGATTACCTCTTTTCGTGGGCTGTTCTGTTTATAAAACCGACTTATCTTCTATCAACGAGAGTATACTTAAGTTAAAGATTGATATTCCTAAATAATAACTTATCTTAAATATATTTATCAGGTACAAACCAATCATTCCATACTAGGACAGTTATTAATCTTTGTATACGAGACCTAATAGTATTAAGCCGAAATAATCATTTCTAAATCAACGAATTGTTTTCTGGGATTCAGGAGGTGTATTAAGTTGAAAAAGAGCTAACTTACAAGAAATCATAAGACTTTATAAGAGAGGGTTTTGAGAGGGGTAATTTGGCGAAGAAAGGAGGTGAATTCTATGAAAAGCAATATGAAAATTCATGGTCGTATATGTTTGTTAACCATTATAGCGGTATGCTTTCTTTCCACTGGAGCATTCTGTTATCTCTTCGGGATGAATAAACATTTATATAATTATAGTGGAGATACTGCTTGGGATTTAACTCTGATAACACAAAATACACTTCCACCAACATACCATATTGATGATCCTTTCGGGAGATATACAACTTATTTAATAGGAACGTCGCTAAGAATTTTCCACTGGTCAAATCCAATTCCTTCAGGAGGGATACCACCGGGTACAGATGTTCACGTTGGTTTACAAGGGCAGGGAGAAATGACCATAGTTGATATGTATTGGACCGATACTGTTGGTCAACGACTTCCTAAAAGTGTGGTATGGAATGCGAATAGTAGAATCGGATGGCAAAGTGAAACAGGAACTACATTCATATATCTAGACAATTCCATTGCGCCAGTAGATAGTACCGGTAATATCATAACGGAATCATGGGCTACAACTCGGAATGTTATGGTCAGCGGTATAAACTATGTTGTGGTTGATACACCATTCCCTCTTTCAGATCTGAATGAAAATAATGGATATTTAAATGATACGGTTCTGCAACCGATTTTCTCAGGTACCACTACGATTCCACCTGGTGGTCAGATTCAATTTGCTATTCCCACCACCGTACAAGCCGGGCAATTTGTCGTTATTCGATGGGACAACGTTGCTCTAGCAGTTGATGATTCCGATTCGACTCAGGCAACCGATTGGGTTCAGTTGGAAGTGCAAGCAGCAACGACCACCGTATTCAATAACGGTTTCAACAAGGATGTGATTAATTGGAGTACTGCGACGGCGTATGACCTGGTGATTGTTTTAGATGGCAGCACTACTTCAGTAACCAACCATTTTGATGGGTATTCTTCAAGTTACCATTTCCATGATTTTGCCCATTATGCGGCAGGCGATTATACCTTATGCCATTGGACGAGTCCGAATAGTCCGGTTCCGGTAGGTGGGACCATACACATCGGTCTTTCTGGTACGGGGGCATTTAAGATCATTGATATGTACTGGACTGATACCTCGGGGAATCGGCTGGCGAAGAGTGTAGTCTGGAATGCGACGACGAAGGTAAGGTACGAGAATGGTTATGGTATTCTCTGCAGTAATCCGGTACATCCGGTGGATACCAGTGGGAATCTGATAACTGCGTCGTGGGCGACTGCTCGTGCGGTTACCCTAAGTGATATCCGTTATGCGGTTGTTACCATAGCCTATGCTCTTGAGGAACTTAATGCAGCGAATACAACTTTGAACAATACGGTTTTACAGTCCCTCTATGCCGGTAGTACTACCATCCCTTCAGACGGTGAGATAGAATTTGCGATTCCGACCACTGTACAAGCCGGGCAATATATCATTGTTCGGTGGGATAATATCGCGCCGGCGGTGAATGGTTCCGATTCGACTCAGGCAACCGATTGGGTCCAGTTGGAAATTATTCCCACAACGCAAGTAGAATTTTGGCAATGGTATAGTATTCCACCTTCGGTATCGTCGATGCCAAGACTTTCTTATATCGACCGACCTTGGTATACTTATGAAGATAGGCATTGACCAGTCTTGTTTCCGAGATAATGGATACTAATGGCTGGAAGATATTAGGCGGAGAAGACAAATCGATTCTCCGCCTTTATTTGTTACGGTTTTCTCTAAAGTAAATATATGCTACTTAGAAATCCGGATTTAATCCCCTAATTCGAACGTTACGGTTATCTTAGCGTTAACTGCAATCATCCCGAGTGCTACTGTTCCATCGGATTCGATAGACCCACTTCCGACATTCTGGACTACATTTTGTGCCATACCGCCATATCCCCGGGAACCCCACCAGCCGGAATTATAGGGAGAATACCAGCCGCCATACCCTTCCTGAATATTCCGCGGCTGCCCGACTTTTTGCCCCAGTTCTTTAGCGAGTGCAACCGCTTTCTCTTTCGCGGCGATAATCGCTTTCGCCCGCGCCTGGTCCCGATATTTCCGGAGTTCGGTGGTTCGGAACTGGATGCCATGAATATTAGTTGCGCCAACTTCCAGAACCCGGGTTGATAGCGCCTCGAATTTACCTACATCTTTCAGGGTGAACACTACACTTTTCCGGGCGACATATCCAATCAGATTATGGTTGATATCATAATCCGGGCCGATATTAATATAATCAGTCTGAACATATTTCGGGTCGATTTCGAATTCCTTTGCCAATGCAATAACTTTTTTAGCGCGGTCGTCATTAAGTTTTTTTACCTGCTGCAAATCGCGGTCCCGGGTCTCGATACCGAGCGTTAAAATAACTTCATCCGGTTGAACCCGGATATCGGCATCACCGGAAGTGGTGATGGTTCTCGGTTCCGGAGTAGATACCGGCGACATCGCGACCGCGGAAAAGAGAAATAATAGGATAAATGCGATTGCGCCAAAGAAACTGATTTGTTTCCATATCTTTTTCATGATTATCCCCCCTTTCAGGATAATAAAGAATTGTTATCTATCTTATTAAATAGCCCCTAGATAAATCTAGGGGCTATTCAGATTTTATCGGATTGCTTTTACTCAATTTAATTTGGTTGAACTCCTTGAACTAATTGCGGAATTATTCTATCCCAGAGCCGATCAGATTAATAATTTATCGGTAATCATAACCAAATATACTTGAAATTTGTACCGAAAAGTAGACAGTTGACTCTGAATTATTTTGAAATTAACCTCGGAATATATTAGGAGGAGGATATAGGGATATCGGATATCCCGATATCTTCCTCCCGGTTCGATGCTAAACCAACATCCCTAAATCCGGGATTCGATTTGAGTTTAGAACGGCGTTTGGTAGGGGGTAATGACGAGGGATATCCGATATCCCTCGTCAAAGCACAACTCCTAGATCAGTTTGGCAGCCTGCCAATCTGATCCGAAACATTAAGAACGAATGAATTGAAAAACCTAAACCTTGTTGTTTTGTTCTTTCGTTTCTTCGTTCCTACGTTAATTTAACTATATAGATATCAATTGTTTATATAATTCATACAAATAATTTATGAATTTTATTGGTTTTGATGTGTCTATTATATATAGGGAGCAATAGAAAATCGGATTTCGGATTTCGCAAGCCAGTTGCAGAAAAAAGAAAAAGAGAGTAAAATTGCAAGGAAAGAAATTATTGTGTTTATTTTTTTTCTTATAGTGAAAAATTATTAAGTTCTTTTTTTGATTTTAGCCACATCTTTTTCTAGTTATAATTTTGGAGTATATCATATGGACCATTCACAAAATGTAACAGCTGTATATAATATTCTTATATTCACCATTTTTGTCTTTGGAATGGTACTGTTAAGTTTTTTTATTAATTCATTCCGTGGTAGCTGGGATAAATTAGCCCAGTATTATCGTTTCCAAGGGAAGTATAAAGGCAAAAAATATTATATGAAAAGCTTGGGAACGGGAGGATTTATACATTATAGACAATATAGTTTTTGTATTACTATTGGGGTTAATAATGAAGGTTTATATTTATCGTTTTTCCCCCTATTTCGATTTGCGCATTATCCTCTTTTTATCCCTTGGAATGAAATAGAAAGAGTTGAAGAAGCCAACCTCTTATTTTCATTCAGAACCTATAAACTCCGATTCAAGCAAACTCCAGAGATAACGGTGTCTATTGAAAAAGGGCTTGGCGATATGCTTTTTAACGATTATTGGTATAAAATTCCAGCCACATCAACTCTAAATGCTCATTAAAAAATTAGCGTGATTTCTAAAAAGATTAAGGTGATAATAAAATATTTAATTCCTACAGGTTGGATATGATTGGTGAATTAAATTCCATGAATTGAAGAATAAAAAAGCATATTGCCCAATAGGCAATCTGCTTTTTATATTGATTTTAAAAGAGTTAACCAAACTGACCGGCGGTCAGTTTGGTTTTTATCCATACCTCGAAGTAGGAGGGAATTGATTAATTCCTAACTTTTTCTTTGAGGTTAGTTATAGAGCACTGCTGGATATTCATCCGATGCTTTTCGAATGCGGCAGGGTATTTTAACCCGCTGCCGGTAACAATCAGAACGATGGTATCTGAAGGTTTAAGTTTCTTCTCCCGATGCATCTTTTCGATTGCCGCTAAGGGGACTGATGAATCCGGCTGACCGAATATTCCGCATCCCGCCATTTTCTGCTGCGCCTTTATTACTTCCGCATCTGATACCGCTACCGCGATCCCATTATGCTCTTTAAGTTTCCGGAGTACCTGGTTCCCGCTCGGTGGAAAAGGATTATCGATCGCATGGCAGAGGGTATCAGGTTTATCTATCCGAGTAATCGTCTCCTGATTATTCTTATAAGCATTATATATCGGAGAACAACCGCTAGCCTGCGCGCATACCATCCGAGGTATCTTATTAATCAACCCGGCAAGTTTGAATTCTTCGAATCCTTTAAGAATCCCTCTGAAGTTGCCCCCGGAACTAGTCGGTACTACCACATAATCCGGCACCTTAAACTGGAGCTGTTCGCATAGCTCAAATGCGATAGTTTTCGACCCTTCTACCCGGAATGGAACATCGGAATTGATAAAATATATCTGATGCTGTTTCCCCAGTTCCAAACTATCGAAATAGAGTTGCCCATAATCCCCCTTAACTTTAATCAAGGTAGGATGATAAATCGCAATCGGCTGAATCTTTTCCGGAGGCAGAGTAGCGCTGACTAATATCAGAGTTTCTACTCCGGCTCTCGCACCATATGCGGCAACAGAAACCGCCATATTCCCGGTCGATATCGTCCCAATCCGGTTATATCCTAATTCTAGAGCATGCGCTAGACCGGTTACCGTACCCCGGTCTTTAAACGACCAAGTAGGGTTTTGGGTCTCATTCTTAAATGAAATCCGGGCTACCCCTAGTGCCTGAGCTAAAGCCGGAGTATCGATTAAGGGAGAGAACCCTTCATGCAGAGATAGAATAGGATTAACCTTATTCTTGAATGGGAAAAAGGCGGAATACCGGTCGAGGATAGTTTGAGTAAGCGAATTGCCTTCGGTGATGTTAGGAAAATCGGGTTCAATATATTGAGCCCCTACTTCGAGCGGTTCAGAGCATTCATCGCATCGGGGATATACCCGGTTAAGAGGATAAGTCTTTTTGCAATTTGTACAAATCAATTTCTTCTGTTTCATAGTATTTATCCCTAATATACTTAGTTAAATATGAAATTAAATAATAAGAGTTAAGCTCCCTTTATCACCTCAGGATAAGTTGAAATAATCTCAAGCTTAAGTTGGGAAATTCGATCCATATACTCTTGCGATGCAGTCGGAGAAACCCATTTCATTGCCTCTTCTAAATGCCGGTATGCTGCAGCGCCATCGCCTTTTTCAGCCTGCATTTGAGCTAGCGTTAAAAATAAGCCACCTTCGCTTCCAAGGTTGATATTATCCCGCAATTCATTTAACGCTTTACCCAGAAGATTACTCAAGGTAGCACTAAATCCCGGGTCCGGGTCTGCCGGTTTTATCGGTTCCGGTAATCGTTTGAAATCGAGCATCCGTCCCGAACCGTTACACTTTTCACAAGGATAGCTATAATAATGTGTTACTTGCTTTTTAATAATCGAGGTAACCTCACCGGAACCATCGCAGGTAGAACAAGCCACTATTTGTTGCCCGCGATAAATAGCACCGCCATATGCCGGATTGGTTGGGTCTCTCGGTTCATAAATACCTCTAATAACCTTGCCATTCCCTCCGCAAGTAGGGCATCGTTTACGTTCGGTTATTTCTTTAGTAGCATAAGAATCGTTTATTTCCCCGGAACCGTTACAATAACTACACCGTACTCGCGGAAGTGAATTGATTCCTTGCCACCACTGTTGATGTTCCGATTCATACTTATCTAGTTGATGAGTATATTCGATATACTTATCCGCCTGGTCGGTAGATATCTTTTCCAGAATTGCTGTAGCCGTTTCTCGAAGATAGGTCTCTAAAGAAATCCGTACCGTACAATCACTTTTAATCCATTTTTGCATAACTTGAGCAGCTTCAGCTTTTCTGGGTTCAAGAAAGGGCGGGATAACCAAACTAACCAACTCGAACCGTGTGCTCTTTGTTATATACCCCAGCGTGGTGATGTTATCGAAGGCAAAAGGCCACCGGAGTTTGGTGGGATCGGAAAGCAATGATACCACTAGCTCTTTGATTGTGAAAGGGGATGAGAAAAACCAGGTTAATTTATATTTCAGGTATCGTTTCTGCGTCCATGCTTTCCATGCACTAACGGTATATACCAAGCCGATAATAAATAGGAAAAATGCTATTAATAGATAGAAGATTACAATCACATATGGATTTAATAGCGACTCCGAATAGCGATCAAGATTGTTAATGGTATTATTTTTAACATTGATAATATAATCCCACTTATAGCCTAGGAGCGATAATACTATGATCCAGGGAATAATAGCCGCGAGAATACTTTTTACCAGTTTATTAATTGAAAAGGAATAATACTGCTGGAGCAATTCTTTGCCTTGCAAGGTATCCGGTGTGGTAACGGTTGTGGCGAAGGCATTGGTAGTTGGCTGAGAAACACCGTCAGCCGGAGCCGATTTCTGATTCACCGGGATAGTTTTATCCGCCGTATTCTTCCATAATACTATCGATACAATAGTCAGAATCAGGGAAATAATAAATATTACTATAGTTGAGATACCGATAATAGCGGTGATATCATCATCCGGGTTACCTGTATAAGCAAGATAAAAAAAAATGAAGATGGAAATAATAGAGACTGTACCGCAGCCTATCGAAGTAATTTTATACCACCGAACCGATTTACCGCTCGAAAAGAAGACCGATTTTATGGTTAGTATACTCGAAACGATAAAACTAACCAAAAATACCAGGCACATCAAATCAGTAAATCCATGGTTCGTTTCATTCTCATTCATCGAGACAAAAACAATGATGGCGAGGGAAACAAAAGAAATGGAACCAAACAATATTGCTCTGAACCAGTTAGGTCGTGCTTGGGTATTGCGATTGCTGGGAATGGAGTTGGAGCTCATATTAAGAACTCTTTTTAGCATGGTCATGTTTATGGGATTTCATAAACCAAGAGCAATCCAGCATGTAGTATCATCAGGTTCATGTTTACATCGGTTCGTGCTATCGAGGCAATCTTTTATAATCCTAGAAATTGGATTGCCAAACCGCAAAGGAGAATGGTTGCACCGGCTAACGCATGGCTATATCGTTCAATCTTTTTTAAAGGAATAAACGATACTCCCAAATATCCGATAAGAATAATGGTCATCATGGTAGCGATGGTAACGGTACCGAAAACTGCGGTAACCAGTATCATACCGAACAGGCTATGTTTCGCTGCCGGATACATTAAGAGCGGAATCAATGGTTCGCAAGGGCCGAAAACGAATACGGTAAACAGTATCCAGGGAGTAAGATTAATGGCAGTATGGTCTTCCGATTCATGGATATGGAGATGTTCGTGGGTATGCTGATGGTCATGGATATGAGTCCCTTCATTCAGATGGAAATGGAGATGCTGATGCGGTTTATTCCGAATCGCTTTCCGTAGTCCCCAGATGAAATAGACCAGACCGAAGGTAATTAAAGCCCAGGCAGCGATATTCCCTCGAATCGATTCGATAGCCGAGAGTTTGGTCACCGCTACCCCTAACGCTATACCTATCAGCCCGATAATAACCGAACTGCCGATATGCCCTAATCCGCATAAAAACGATACCCAAGCAGTCTTAAATTTCGACCATTGTTTCGCTTTAGCAATAACGATAAACGGGAGGTAATGGTCAGGACCGAATAAGGTATGCAGAAATCCAATTGAAATAGCCGTGATGGATAGCACCACTAATTCTTGTGACATAAAATACTATATCATGATTTAAATGAAGCCTGCAAAATAGGGGAATATTTTAATCAAACTCACCGCCGGTGGGTTTAATTAACCACAATAAAATCAACGGAATATTTAGCTGGCTTTTATCGGAGACTATACTTGCAGCCACAATAGTTTTGCCGGTATAGCTGGTATTCTTTCGCAAGGGCACAACTCTGTTTAAACCCGTCTTTCTTCTTAAAATCGCCGGGATAAAATGAGATCGCATAGTTTGATGCCAGTTCTAATCCGATCTGGTTAATAATCGTTGCCGATTTATACGGGCTGATGGTTAAGGTTGAAGCGAAAGAATCGAATCCTTTTTCTTTCGCCAGCTTTGCGGTATGCTCTAACCGGAACCGATAGCAGAGTTCGCACCGTTTTCCGCCTTCCGGTTCATGTTCGTATCCTTTAATCGCGTCTAGCCACTGGTTAAGATTATATTCGCCGATATTCAGCGGAATCCCGATTTGGCCGGAGAATCGCTGCATCGTATCTAATCTCCGCCGATATTCTTCTTCCGGATATAGGTTCGGGTTATAGAAGAAGCCGGTTACCGCAAACTCTTGCTGTAAAACCTTAACAACGTGCGTTGAACAAGGAGCACAACAGATGTGTAGTAATAAAGAAGACATACCCGATTAAATCCCAAATATCAATCCGCCTAACGAGGGCTAAAATCCAAATCCCCAATGCCAAATAAAGTTCAAAATCTTAAAGCTAATCCTTAAATTAAGAGGAGTTACATTCTCTTTACTGAAAACGCCATACAATGATATAATAGAATGTTAGAATAAACTAGTGTTGATTGAGAGAAATTGCTATGGAACTAACCCGGATGGGTGAATATGCGCTTCGTGGAATGGTGTATTTAGCCTTATATCGCGATAATAAAGTAGTATTGCTCAAAGATTTATGCGCTGTACAAGATACCCCGCGCGCGTTTATGATAAAGATTTTCCAGCAGCTATCGAAAAAAGGGCTGGTTAAATCGGTTCGCGGGAGTAAAGGCGGGTATGTTTTAGCGAAACCGGCGAGCCAAATCTCGTTACGCGATATCATTGAAGGGGTAGAAGGGCCGATTTTCTTAAACCGGTGTCTGATTCGGAAAATGGGCTGCGATCGCAGCGATAAATGCCCGTTACATCCGGTTTGGAAAGAAGCCCAGGAATGCTTACTGGCGGTTTTAGATAAGCATACCCTATCAGAATTAGCCGACCATGCCGCGCAATTGTTAAAAAAGAAACCGGTAAAAGCAGCCGTCTAGTAAACCTTAGCGCGGAATGGCGATAATATTTATTCGAGAAGTAACCAAACATATCCAGGATTGTTATGGCGGAATCGAAGTTTGAGAATAACCATATCCCATGGTTTACGGCAGTAGGTCCGGTTTTTGATACGGTTATCTCCAGTCGGGTTAGGTTGGCACGAAATCTAGCCGGATATTGCTTTCCACATCAAGCGAGTCCGCCGGAGTTGGAAAGCGTTATCCAAACCGCGATTGCTGCTACTAAACAAGTCGACCGATTGAAAACTGCGGTACCGATGCTTTTAGACCAGTTTCCTCCACTCAATCGCCAGTATCTTTTAGAGCGGCATCTGATATCGCAAGAACATAGTAAAACCGGTAAACAGCGGGCTGTTATAGTCAGTAAAGATGAAACGCTCAGCGTGATGGTCAATGAAGAAGACCATTTGCGGATGCAATGTCTAATGCCCGGGTTTTCGGTGAACACTGCCTGGGAGGAAATCAATCAGCTGGATGACGAATTAGCGCAGTATCTGAACTATGCGGTAAGTGCACATTGGGGATATTTAACCGCTTGTCCGACAAATGTTGGTACTGGAATTCGCGCTTCAGTGATGTTGCATTTACCGGCGTTAGCGATGACGAAACAGATCGAAAAAGTCTTGCAATCGGTCGCGCAATTAGGATTAGCGATCCGCGGAATATATGGCGAAGGAAGTGAAGCGCTTGGCGACTTATACCAGATTTCGAACCAAACCACATTAGGGAAATCGGAAGAAGCGATTATCGCCTATATCGAAGATTATGCGAAACAGATTATCAGCCGGGAACAGACAGTCCGTAAACAATTGTTAATAGAAGCAAGGCATGATGTAGAAGATGCGGTATATCGCGCGTATGGGATATTAAGCCACGCCCGGTTGATTTCCGCTCGAGAAACCTTGGGATTATTATCGCATTTACGGCTTGGCGTCAATCTAGGGTTGATAAACGATATTTCGTTGACGACGATTAATGAATTAATGATTATTACCCAACCCGCACATTTGCAAATGACAGTTAATCGAGGACTGGATAGTAGAATGCGGCATATGATGCGGGCGCAGCTCATTCGAGAGCGAATTGGATAACTTATTGCTTTATAACCATACTAGAGCCCGAAAGGCTAACGATTCGAGATTAATATTTTACATTTCGGACTCAAGAGTTAGGATTGATTAAATATGAATAGTGGCGAATTTACTGATCGAGTTAAAAAGATAATATATCATATTGCCCGAGAAGAAGCGGCACGATTAGGGCATGATTATATCGGTACCGAACATATCCTACTGGCGATACTTCGTGAAGGCAGCGGGGTAGCGGTGCAAGCGATTCAACGATTAAATGTTGATCTGGACCTTTTACGGCATGAAGTCGAAAAACTATCCAAACCGGGAACTACCCTTCAGACCTTGGGTGATGTTCCCCATACTCCTCGCGCTAGAAGAGTGATCGAATTGGCACGAGAAGAAGCGCTGCAGATGAGCCATTCTTATATCGGTACCGAACATCTGCTGCTCGGTCTGATTCGCGAAGGAGAAGGGAAAGCGTTTAAAGCATTAGATTCGTTTGGTATAACGCTTGATGCCGCACGAAATCAGATTAATAGTCTTCTTGGTGGAACCAGCCCGATGTTCTCTACCGGCAAGAAGAAAAGTAAAACCCCGGCGATAGATACTTTCGGGAGAGACTTAACCGAATTAGCGCGGGAAGGTAAACTCGATCCGGTTATCGGTCGAGAGGATGAAATTGAACGAGTCCTGCAAATCTTATGTCGGAGAACAAAAAACAATCCGGTGTTGGTCGGAGAACCGGGTGTCGGTAAGACCGCTATTGTTGAAGGAATAGCGCAACGGATTGTTGCCGGTAAAGCGCCGGATATTTTATCGTCCCGCCGAGTGCTAACCTTAGATTTAGCGGCGGTTATCGCCGGCACAAAATATCGCGGGCAGTTTGAAGAGCGAATGAAAGCGATTATGCAGGAGATTCGCCGGTCGGATGATATCATACTGTTTATCGATGAACTCCATACCTTGATTGGAGCCGGTGCGGCTGAGGGTGCGATTGATGCGAGCAGTATGCTGAAACCGGCTTTAGCCCGGGGTGAATTGCAATGTATTGGCGCGACCACCCTTGAAGATTATCGGAAATATGTAGAGCGGGATGGCGCATTGGAACGCCGGTTCCAGACCGTCATCGTCGAACCGCCTTCCGTAAACGATACCATTGAAATCCTAAAAGGACTGCGGAGTAAATATCAAGAATTTCATGATGTTACCATAACCGATTCGGCAATAGAATCAGCGGCGAAACTTGCTGACCGATATATCAGCGATCGATTCCTTCCGGATAAAGCGATCGATTTGATTGACGAAGCCGGAGCCC